>DASTQT010000329.1:0-3035 GCA_035761605.1 Agromyces sp.
CGTCGGGCTGCGCGGCGAGCGCGTCGTCGATCGCGGCGATGAGCGCACCGTCGTCGGAGACGACCGCGAGCCCGCGCGCGTCGACGATCTCGCGCGGCGATCCCTCGCCTGCGATGACGCCCTCGAGCACCTGGCGGGCCAGGCGGTCGGTGAGCGTGCCCTCCTCGACGAGCGCCGCGAGTTCGGCGACGTCCGCCGGCTCGGCGAGGCCGGCCGCGTCCTCGCCGCGCGCGTTCGCGATGCGGGCGAGTTCACCGGTCCACCACTTGCGGGCGGCCGCGGGAGTCGCGCCGGCGGCGACCGTCGCGGTCACCTCGGCGAGCAGTCCGGCGTTCACCACGCCCTGGAACTCGAGGTCGGTGAAGCCCCACTCCGCCTTCAGGCGCCGACGGCGTGCCGCGGGGGGCTCGGGCAACGCGGCCCGGAGCTCCTCGATGAGCGACGGCTCGGGCTCGACCGGCAGCAGGTCGGGCTCGGGGAAGTACCGGTAGTCGTCGGCGTCGGACTTCGGACGACCCGGGCTGGTCGTGCCGGTGTCCTCGTGCCAGTGACGGGTCTCCTGCGTGATCGTGCCGCCGTCTGCGAGGATCGCCGCCTGGCGCTGGATCTCGTAGCGGACCGCGCGCTCGACCGACCGCATCGAGTTGACGTTCTTCGTCTCCGTGCGGGTGCCGAACCTCTCCTGGCCCTTCGGGCGCAGCGAGACGTTCGCGTCGCAGCGCAGGTTGCCGCGCTCCATCCGCGCCTCGGAGATGCCGAGCGAGAGCACGATGTCGCGGATCGCCGCGACGTACGCGCGAGCGAGCGCCGGCGCATCCGCCCCGGCCCCCGCGATCGGCTTGGTGACGATCTCGACGAGCGGCACGCCCGCGCGGTTGTAGTCGACGAGCGAGTACTCGGCGCCGTGGATGCGGCCCGTCGTGCCGCCCACGTGCGTGAGCTTGCCGGCGTCCTCCTCCATGTGCGCGCGCTCGATGGCGACCTGGAACGTGCGGCCGTTCTCGAGTTCGACCTCGACCGAGCCCTCGAAGGCGATCGGCTCGTCGTACTGCGAGATCTGGTAGTTCTTGCCGAGGTCGGGGTAGAAGTAGTTCTTCCGGGCGAACCGGCTCGACGGGGCGATCGAGCAGCCGAGCGCGAGGCCGAGCGAGATCGAGTACCGCACCGCCGTGCCGTTGACGACCGGAAGCGAGCCGGGGAGGCCCATGTCGACCGGCGCGACCAGCGTGTTCGGGGCGGCGTCGTGGTTCGCGCTGTTCGCCGGGTTCGGGGCGGGCGAGAACATCTTCGTGTTCGTGTTGAGCTCGACGTGCACCTCGAGGCCGATCACCGGATCGAAGCGCTCGAGCGCCTCGTCGAAGTCCATCAGTGCTGCGCGCGCCATCAGACCACGCCCTCCTCGGTCGCCATGAGTTCGTGGGTGGACAGGTCGGGTGCCCGGTCGAGCAGCGGACCGCCCCACCGGTCGACGAGCAGCGCCTCGAGCGCGCCGCCGACGTTGTAGAGCCGGGCGTCCTCACGCGCCGGCGCGAGGAACTGGATGCCGACGGGCAGGCCGTCCTCGGGCGCGAGCCCCGCGGGCACCGAGATGCCGGGCACGCCCGCGAGGTTCGCCGGAATCGTCGCGACGTCGTTGAGGTACATCGCGAGCGGGTCGTCGAGCTTCTCGCCGAGCCGGAACGCCGTGGTCGGCGCGGTCGGCGTGGCCAGCACGTCGACCTTCGCGAACGCGGCGTCGAAGTCGCGCTGCACGAGCGTGCGCACCTTCTGCGCGCTGCCGTAGTAGGCGTCGTAGTAGCCGGCCGAGAGGGCGTAGGTGCCGAGGATGATGCGGCGCTTGACCTCGGGCCCGAAGCCCGCCTCGCGAGTGGCCGCCATGACCTCCTCGACCGTGCCGCCGCCCTCGGGCACGACGCGGAGGCCGAAGCGGACCGAGTCGAACTTGGCGAGGTTGGACGACGCCTCGGCAGGCAGGATCAGGTAGTACGCCGCGATCGCGTACTCGAAGTTCGGTGCGCCGACCTCGACGATCTCGGCGCCGTTCGCCGCGAGCAGCTCGAGCGCCTCGTGGAATCGCTGCCGCACGCCGGACTGGAAGCCGTCGGTGTCGAGCTCCTTCACGACGCCGATGCGCAGCCCCGAGACATCCGCTCGCCGCACCGCCTCGGCCATCGACGGCCACGGGTCGGGGATCGAGGTCTGGTCGTGCGGGTCGTGCCCGGCGATGACGTCGTGCAGGAGCGCGGCGTCGAGCACCGTGCGGCTGACCGGGCCGACCTGGTCGAGCGACGACGCGAGCGCGATGGAGCCGTAGCGGCTCACGCCGCCGTAGGTGGGCTTGGTGCCGACCGTGCCCGTGACGTGGGCGGGCTGGCGGATCGAGCCGCCGGTGTCGGTGCCGATGGCCAGGGGCGCCTCGAACGCGGCGACCGCTGCCGCGGACCCGCCGCCCGAACCGCCGGGGATGCGCTCGAGGTCCCAGGGGTTGTGGGTCGGGCCGTACGCGGAGTGCTCGGTGGACGAGCCCATCGCGAACTCATCCATGTTGGTCTTGCCGAGCGGCACCATGCCGGCCTCGCGGACCTTGCGCACGGGCGTCGCGTCGTACGGCGGGATCCAGCCCTCGAGGATGCGCGAGCCCGACGTGGACGGCATGCCCGTCGTGACGAGCACGTCCTTGATGGCGATCGGGACGCCTGCGAGCGGGCCGAGCTCATCGCCCGCGGCCCGGCGGCGGTCGACCTCGGCGGCGGTCTCGAGCGCGGCCTCGTTGACGTGCAGGAACGCGTGAACGGCGCCGTCGACGGCCGCGATGCGGTCGAGGTGGGCTTTCGTGGCCTCGACCGACGACACCTCGCCGGAGGCGAGCTTCGCGGCGAGGTCGGCGGCGCTCAGGCGGATCAGGTCGCTCACTGCTCCTCCCCCAGGATCGCCGAGACGACGAACCGGTCGCCGTCGCGCTCGGGGGCGCCCGAGAGGGCCTCCTCCATCGTGAGCACGTCGCCGACGACGTCCTCGCGGAGCGGGTTGTGCAG
>DASTQT010000330.1:0-2113 GCA_035761605.1 Agromyces sp.
CGCGCTCGCCTTCATCGAGTCGCTCGAGCGCCCCGAGCTCGTCGGCCTCAACCCCGAGGTCGGCCACGAGCAGATGGCGGGCCTGAACTTCGCGGCCGGCATCGCGCAGGCGCTGTACCACGGCAAGCTCTTCCACATCGATCTCAACGGCCAGCGCGGCATCAAGTACGACCAGGACCTCGTGTTCGGCCACGGCGACCTGCACAACGCGTTCGCGCTGGTCGACCTGCTCGAGAACGGCGGCCCGAACGGCGGCCCGGCGTACGAGGGTCCGCGCCACTTCGACTACAAGCCCTCGCGCACTGAAGACGAGACCGGGGTCTGGGACTCCGCCGCCGCGAACATGCGCACGTACCTGCTGCTCAAGGAGCGGGCCGCGGCGTTCCGCGCCGACCCCGAGGTGCAGGAGGCGCTCGAGGCGGCCCGCGTGTTCGAGCTGGCGCAGCCGACGCTGGGCGAGGGCGAGTCGTACGACGACCTGCTCGCCGACCGCTCGGCGTACGAGGACTTCGACGCGAACGCGTACCTCGGCGGCAAGGGCTTCGGGTTCGTGCGCCTGCAGCAGCTCGCGACCGAGCACCTGCTCGGGGCCCGCTGATCCCCTTCCCCCGCGCCGGTTCGGCGCCCGGCGCGCCACTTCGGGGTGGCGCGCCGGGCGCGCAACCGGCGCAACGAGAACCACGAGAGAGGGTGAGGGCATGACGCTCGTCGCCGGCGTCGACTCGTCGACGCAGTCGTGCAAGGTCGTGATCCGGGATGCCACGACCGGGGCCCTCGTGCGCTCCGGCCGTGCCGCCCACCCCGACGGCACCGAGGTCGATCCGCAGGCGTGGTGGGATGCGCTCCAGGCCGCGATCGCCGACGCGGGCGGACTCGACGACGTCGCCGCCGTCGCGGTGGCGGGCCAGCAGCACGGCATGGTCGTGCTCGACGACGCGGGTCGCGTCATCCGCCCCGCCCTGCTCTGGAACGACACCCGTTCGGCCGGGGCCGCGCGCGAGCTGATCGCCGAGGTCGGCGCCGCGGCGTATGCCGAGCGAACGGGCGTCGTGCCGGTCGCGTCGTTCACGGCGACCAAGCTGCGCTGGCTGCGCGACGCCGAACCGGATGCCGCAGCGCGCGTCGCCGCGGTCGCGCTCCCGCACGACTGGCTGTCGTGGCGGCTGCGCGGCTACGGCCCGGCGGATGCCGCTGACGCACCGCTCGGCCCCGTGCTCGAGGAGCTCGCGACCGACCGGTCCGACGCGTCGGGCACCGCGTACTGGGGCGCCGACGGCTACGACCGCGACCTGCTCGTGCGCGCGCTCGGCCACGACGCGGTGCTGCCGCGCGTGATCGAGCCGACGGATGCCGCGGGGCATACGCCCGACGGTGTGCTCGTCGGCGCGGGCGCGGGCGACAACGCGGGCGCCGCGCTCGGACTCGACGCGCGCCCCGGCGACGTCGTCGTCTCGATCGGCACGAGCGGCACGGTGTTCGCGGTGACGGACTCCCCCGTCGCCGACGCGTCGGGCACGGTCGCCGGGTTCGCCGACGCGACCGGCGCATGGCTGCCGCTCATCGCGACGCTCAACGCGGCGCAGGTGCTCGACGTGGTCGCGCGCCTGCTCGGGGTCGACCACGCGGAGCTCGGACGACTTGCGCTCGAGGCGTCGCCCGGCGCCGACGGTGCGGTGCTCGTGCCGTACTTCGCTGGCGAGCGCACGCCCAACCTGCCGGATGCCACGGCGTCGCTGTCGGGCCTCACGCTCGCGAACACGACCCGCGCGAACCTCGCTCGCGCCGCCGTCGAGGGCCTGCTGTGCGGCCTCGCCGACGGGCTGGACGCCGTGCGGTCGCAGGGCGTGGAGGCGCGGCGCATCCTGCTCATCGGGGGCGCGGCGCAGAACCCCGCCGTGCGCCGGATCGCGGCGCAGGTGTTCGACGTGCCGATCGTGGTGCCCGCGCCGGGCGAGTACGTCGCCGACGGCGCCGCACGCCAGGCCGCGTGGGCCCTCACGGGCGCGCGCCCCACGTGGCCCGTCGAGACCGCCGACGAGCTCGCCCCCGACACGCACGCCGCGATCCGTGCCCAGTACGCCGCGGCGGCCGCCTCCCTCACCCACACCCCCTC
>DASTQT010000331.1:0-2171 GCA_035761605.1 Agromyces sp.
GATTCGCCGGTGCGGCCGGCCGGCGTCACACGATTCGCGTTCGTGTCATGGTGACTGTAAGCTGTGCTCGAGCGACTTAGGGTCACGATGACTCTGAGCGTGGCGAGAGAAGGGCGAGCGGATGTCGCAGCACGACGCGCAGGCGCGCCTGGCCGTGTCCACGGTCATCTTCGCCATCTCGCCCGAGGCCGACGGCGACGGCGCCGTGCGACCGAGCCTGCGCATCCCGCTCGTCCGGCGCCTGCGCGAACCCGGCCTCGGCCGCTGGGCGCTCCCCGGCGGCTGGCTCCCCGTCGACGAATCGCTCGCGGGCGCCGCCGCGCGCACCCTCGGCGAGACCACGGGCCTCGCCCCGCGCTACCTCGAGCAGCTCTACACCTTCGGCGAACCCGACCGCTCCCCCGGCGAGCGCATCGTCTCGGTCGTGTACTGGGCGCTCGTGCACTCCGACGAGGTCGAGCGGGCCGTCTCCGACGAGAACGTGCGCTGGTTCGACGAAGACGACCTGCCCGAGCTCGCGTTCGACCACGCCGCGATCATCGACTACGCGCTCACGCGGCTCCGCACCAAGCTCGAGTACTCCCGCATCGCCCACGCCCTGCTGCCCGCGACGTTCACGATGGCCGAGCTCCGCGGCGTGCACGAGGCCGTGCTCCGACGCCGCCTCGACCCGGCGAACTTCCGCCGCACCATGGAGGCCACCGGCACGCTCGTCGACACCGGCGAGCGCCTGTCCGGCACCCGCCACCGCCCGCCGGCCCTGTACCGCTTCGACCCCGCCCACTCCCCCGCGGCGCCGCCCTCACCGGCGCCTGCGGCGCCGCGCCACGCGGCATCCGCCACCACGGACCCTCGACCCGGAACCGACAGCAAGGAAAGACCGGAATGAGCACCACCCTGCCCGTCATCACGCCCACGGCCGACGACACGCGTGCCGCGGCATCCGTCGACCGCACCATCCGGCTCATCACGACCGGATCCGCGGCCGGCTCGACCTGCACGCCCGACCTCGCGAGGGGGCCGTGGGACTTCGACGGCGGACCCGCCGGCTACGGTCCCGGCTCGTCGATGGGCGACGTGATCCCGGCCGGCGCCCCGCGCCAGGGCGCGCTGCCCGAGGAGTACCGACGCGCGTCCGACGCCGAGCTCGACCAGCGCATCCGCGCGGCGAAGGCGACGCTCGGCGACCGCGTCGTCGTGCTCGGCCACTTCTACCAGCGCGATGAGGTCGTGCAGCACGCCGACTTCACGGGCGACTCGTTCCAGCTCGCCAACGCGGCGAAGACCCGGCCCGACGCCGAGGCCATCGTATTCTGCGGCGTGCACTTCATGGCCGAGACCGCCGACATGCTCTCGCGGCCCGACCAGGCCGTGATCCTGCCGAACCTCGCCGCGGGCTGCTCGATGGCCGACATGGCCGACACCTCGAGCGTCGAGGAGTGCTGGGAGCAGCTCGAGGAGGTCTACGGCGACCTCACGGCGACCGACGCGTCCGGCCGGGTGCCCGTGATCCCGGTCACGTACATGAACTCGTCGGCCGCGCTCAAGGGCTTCGTCGGCCGCAACGGCGGCATCGTCTGCACGTCGTCGAACGCGAAGACCGTGCTCGAGTGGGCGTTCGAGCGCGGGCAGCGCGTGCTGTTCTTCCCCGACCAGCACCTCGGCCGCAACACCGCCAAGGCGAAGGGCGTGCCGCTCGAGCAGATGCCGATGTGGAACCCGCGCAAGGCACTCGGCGGGAGCACCGCCGACGAGCTCGCCGACGCGCGCGTCATCCTCTGGCACGGCTTCTGCTCGGTGCACAAGCGCTTCACGGTCGACCAGATCGCGCAGGCGCGAGCGGAGCACCCCGGCGTGCAGGTCATCGTGCACCCCGAGTGCCCGATGCCGGTCGTCGACGCGGCGGATGCCTCGGGGTCGACGGACTTCATCGTGAAGGCCATCCAGGCCGCGCCGGCCGGTTCGACCTTCGCGATCGGCACCGAGATCAACCTCGTGCAGCGCCTGGCCGCCGAGCACCCCGAGCACGAGATCTTCTGCCTCGACCCGGTCGTGTGCCCGTGCTCGACGATGTACCGCATCCACCCGGGCTACCTCGCGTGGGTGCTCGAGGAACTCGTCGCCGGGCGCGTCGTGAACCGCATCGAGGTGGCCGACGACGTCGCCGAGCC
>DASTQT010000332.1:0-3995 GCA_035761605.1 Agromyces sp.
CTCTACCTGCACCTCGACTACCGCGAGGCGCACTACGCGAAGGTGCTGCTCGACGCGCTGTTCGGGCGCGAGTGCTTCCTCAACGAGCTCATCTGGGCGTACGACTACGGCGGCAAGTCGAAGCGGCGCTGGCCGACGAAACACGACACGATCCTGGTGTACGTGAAGGACCCGGGCGCGTACTTCTTCGACTCCGAGGCGGTGGACCGCGAGCCCTACATGGCGCCGGGGCTCGTCACGCCCGAGAAGGCCGAGCGGGGCAAGCTGCCGACCGACGTGTGGTGGCACACGATCGTCTCGCCGACCGGGCGCGAGAAGACGGGCTACCCGACGCAGAAGCCAGAGGGCGTGCTGCGGCGCATCGTGCAGGCGTCGAGCCGCCCCGGCGACTGGGTGCTCGACGCGTTCGCGGGGTCGGGCACGACGGGCGCGGTCGCGCGGTCGCTCGGCCGCCGGTTCGTGCTCGTCGACGAGCACCTCGAGGCGATCGAGGTCATGCGGCGCCGGTTCGCGGAAGTTGCGGGCGTGCGCTTCGAACCCTGAGACCCGTTGGCGCGCATCCGAGTGCCGTTTCTGCGGTGGAAGCACGATCCGAACGGCACTCCACCGCAGAAACGGCCTTCGGGCGGGGAGTGGGCGGGAGCGGGCGGGGAGGGGGCGGAGCGGGCGGCGCGGGAGGAGCGGTCAGGCCGACGCGCGGCGCACGAGCCGCGTCGGCATGATGTTGCGGTGCGGCACGTCCTCGCCGGCGAGGATGCGCAACAGCAGGTCGGCCATCATGTAGCCCATGTCCTCCGACGGCTGGTGCACGGTCGTGAGCGGGATCGCGGTCGAGGTCGCGGCGGGGCTGTCGTCGTAGCCGACGACGGCGATGTCCTCGGGCACGCGGCGGCCGCGCTCGCGCAGCACCGAGAGCGCGCCGGTCGCCATGAGGTCGCTCGCGACGAAGATCCCGTCGAGGTCGGGCACTCGGTCGAGCAGGCGCCGGGTCGCGGCGACCGCGCCCGCGACCGAGAAATCGGCGATCTCGACCGCGTCGTCGGGCAGCCTCGCGGTCGCCATCGCGCGCCGGAATCCATCGAGCCGGTCGACGGCCGCGGGCATGTCGAGCGGGCCGGTGATGGTGCCGACGCGGCGGCGGCCGATGGCGAGGAGCCGTTCGGTCGCGGTCATGCCGCCCTCGAGGTTGTCGACGTCGACGTAGACGTCGTCGTCGGTGATGTTCGGCGGGCGGCCGCCGAAGACCATGGGCATCTCGCGGGCGGCGTCGGCGAGCGAGTGGTCGCCCTCGTGGTGGGAGACGACGAGCGCGCCGTCGACGACGCCCGAGCGCAGGTACCGCACGGTCTTCCGGTTCGGGTCGCTCGTCGAGAGCAGCAGGTTCAGCAGGTACTCGCTGTCGTCGAGCCGGCGCGTGATGCCCTGCACGATCGACGCGAAGTACGGATCGCCGAAGAACATCGTGGTGTCCTCGGGCACCACGAGCGCGATGGCGTTCGTGGTGCGGCTCGCGAGCGAGCGCGCCGCGCGGTTCGGCACGTAGTTCAGCTTCGAGATGGCCTCGTTCACCACGCGGACGACCTCGGGGGAGACCTTGGGCGAGCCGTTCACGACGCGGCTGACGGTCGCGCGCGACACGTTCGCCTCACGCGCGACGGCCTCGAGCGTCGGCGCCGACGGCCGCGCCCCGGTCCCGCTCGCCCCCTGCATGCTCGTCAGTCTATTTCCGAGGGGCATGGGCGGGCGGGACCGGGGCGCGCAGCGTCACAGAGGGGCGGTCAGCGAGCGGATGCCGCGGGCAGGGCGCGGTCGCGGATGACGCCGCGGTACGCCAGCCCGCTGTCCTTGATGGTGCGCTCCTGGGTGTCGTAGTCGACGCGCACGATCCCGAATCGCTTGTCGTAGCCCCACGCCCATTCGAAGTTGTCGAGGATCGACCAGTAGAAGTAGCCGTGCACGGGCGTGCCCTCCTCGATCGCGTCGAGGATCGCGTCGAGGTGCGAGAGCAGGAACTCCGAGCGCTCGACGTCGTGGACGGCACCGTCCGGCGACACCTCGTCGTCGTACGCAGCGCCGTTCTCGGTGACGAACAGGCGAACACCGGCGGGGCCGGCGTACTCGCGGTGCACCCGGCCGAGCAGCTCGCGCAGTCCGTCGGGCTCGACCTCCCAGCCCATGACGGTCTGCGGCAGGCCCCGCGAGTGGAAATGCACGCCGTCGGCGGCCGGGAACGGCGAGCGGGTCGGCCGCGCGGTCGGTGCCTCACCGCCGTGGGGCTGCGCGGGCGGACGGGAGCTGACGAACTCGCCGTGGTAGTAGTTCACGCCGAGCGCGTCGATGGGCGTGGAGATCACCTCGAGGTCGCCGGGGCGGATCACGTCGCGGAGCCCGAGGTGCCCGACATCCGCCATCAGCTCGCCGGCGTAGTGGCCGCGGAAGATCGGGTCGAGGAAGACCCGGTTGAACTGGCCGTCGATGCGGCGGGCGGCGTCGAGGTCGCCCGGGCTCGCCGGGTCGACCGGCTTGGCATTGGTGAGGTTCAGCGTGATGCCGAGCTCGAGCGACGCGTCGCGCTCGCGCAGCGCCTGCACGGCGAGGCCGTGGCCGAGCATGAGGTGGTGCGCCGCCTGGAGGCCGGCCGCGACATCCTGCCGCCCCGGCGCGTGCGCGCCGGCCGTGTAGCTGAGGAACGACGAGCACCACGGCTCGTTGAGCGTGGTCCACACCTTCACGCGGTCGCCGAGCGCGTCGTGCACGCTCAGCGCGTAGTCGCGGAACCTGTACGCGGTGTCGCGGTTCGTCCAGCCGCCCCGCTCCTCGAGCGCCTGCGGGAGGTCCCAGTGGTAGAGCGTGAGCCACGGCAGGATGCCGGACTCGAGCAGCTCGTCGACGAGGCGCGAGTAGAAGTCGATGCCCTTCGGGTTCACGGGGCCGCCGTCGGGGCGGACGCGCGACCACGACGTCGAGAATCGGTACGAGTCGAGGCCGAGCTCGCACATGAGCGCGACGTCGTCGCGGTAGCGGTGGTAGTGGTCGCACGCGACATCCCCGTTGTCGGCGTTGATCACCGCGCCGGGCACCCGGCTGAAGGCGTCCCAGATCGAGTCGGTGCGACCGTCCTCGTGGGCGGCGCCCTCGATCTGGTACGCGGCCGCGGCGGCACCGAGCAGGAACCCGTCGGGGAAGCGGCGGACGGCGGCGGCGGTGGTGGCGGGCTGGACGATGGTCATCCCTTGACGGCTCCTTGCATGATTCCTGAGACGAGCTGCTTGCCGGCGACGACGAACAGCAGGAGGAGGGGAATGGTCGACAGCAGCACACCCGCGAGCACGATCGAGTAGTCCACGAAGTGGTTGGACTGCAGGAGCGAGAGCGCGACGGGCAACGTGGGGTCGCTGCGGTCGAGCACGATGAACGGCCAGAAGAAGTTGTTCCAGGCCGTGACGAAGGTGAACAGGCCGAGCATCGCGGCGGCCGGGCGGGCCGCGACGACGCCGACGGTCCAGAAGGTGCGGATCATCGACGCGCCGTCGACACGCGCGGCCTCGATGAGCTCGTCGGGCACCGACTGCTGCAGGTACTGCGTCATCCAGAACACGCCGAAGGCGCTCGTGACGGCCGGGACGATGATCGCCCCGATCTGCCCCGTCCAGCCGAGGTCGGAGAACAGGATGTACAGCGGCACGACGCCGAGCTGCATGGGCACGGCCATGGTCGCGACCACGAAGACGAGCAGCGCCTTCGAGCCCGGGAACCGGAGCTTTGCGAACGCCCAGCCGGCGAGCGTCGAGAAGAGCACGACGGATGCCGCGATGAGCGCCGAGCTGTAGAGCGAGTTCCACAGCGCACGCCAGAAGTTGATGGCGGGATCGTTCATGACCGCCGCCGCGTTCGCGAGGAAGTTGCCGCCGGGGAGCCAGGACATGTTCGGGTCGTTGATGGTCGACGAGTCGCCGGAGCCGATGAGGAACGACCAGTAGAAGGGGAACAGGGCC
>DASTQT010000333.1:0-2727 GCA_035761605.1 Agromyces sp.
GAGGCCCGTGCGGTCGCGCTCGCGCAGTGCGAGCAGCACGCCCGCGACGGCGTTCTGCCCGGTGAGCACGTCGACGAGCGCGACACCGGCCTTGGTCGGATCGCCGTGGGGCTCGCCCGTGATGCTCATGAGGCCGCCGACGGCCTGCACGAGCAGGTCGTAGCCCGCGAGCGCCGCGCCGTCCCCCGTGCCGAAGCCGGTGATCGAGCAGTACACCACGCCGGGGTTCTCGGCCCGCACGCGCTCGTAGTCGAGCCCGAAGCGCGTCATGACGCCGGGGCGGAAGTTCTCGATGACGACGTCGGCGGATGCCGCGAGCCGGCGTGCCTCGGCCAGCCCGGCGGCATCCGTCAGATCGAGCACGACCGACCGCTTGTTGCGGTTGACACTGCCGAAGTACGTGGAGCGGCCTGCCTCATCGACGGGCGGACGCCACTGCCGCGTGTCGTCGCCCGACGGCGACTCGATCTTGATGACGTCGGCGCCGAAGTCGGCGAGCATCATCGTCGCGTACGGGCCCGCGAGCACGCGTGAGAAGTCGGCGACGCGCACGTCCGTGAGCGGCCGGGTGGGTCCCTCGTGCATCGCTTCCGCCTTCGCGTGGGCGCGACCCTCGTCGGTCACGCAGTCAATTCCTCCTATATTGAATGATTTTTTCGCGAACCGCCACTCGGGGCGGTTCGGCTCGACTAGCCTGAGTCGCATGGAGACGAGGGTGGGTCCCGGCGCACGCGAGGCCGTGTTCGCCCAGCTCGCCGACGCGGGCCGTGCCGAACAGGTCGCCCAGCGCCTGACCGACGGCATCGTGCTCGGCGTGCTGCACCCCGGCGAGCGCCTCCCGAGCGAGCCCGAGCTCGCCCGACGCTTCGGCGTCGCGCTCATCACGGTGCGCGAGGGACTCGGCATCCTCCGCGAGGCCGGACTCGTCGAGACCCGCCGCGGCCGCGACGGCGGCAGCTTCGTCGTCGAGGACGAGGGCGGGCATCGATCGCTCCTCGCCGCGCGCCTGCGCGCGCTCGCGCAGGTCGAGATCAGCGACATGGCCGTGTACTTCGGCGCCATCCTCGCGGGTGCCGCCGAGCGGGCCGCCGAACGGGCGGCCCAAGCCGACGGCGAGCGCCTCGGCGCCTGGCTCGCAGCCGCCGACTTCGGCACCGCGGCATCCGCCCGCACCAACCAGGGCGGGTTCTTCCTCGAAGTCGCCGTGCTCAGCCAGTCGGCGCGGCTCGTGCGCGAGCAGATCCGCCTGCAGGCCGAGTTCGGGCCGCTGCTGCTGCTCGGTCTCGACGACGACCGCGCGCGTGCGGACGTCGTCGCGCGGGACCGCGCGATCGTACGCGCGGTCGCCGCTCGCCGCCCCGCGAAGGCGCGGGAGGAGGCCGGCGAGCTCGTCCGAGGGCTGTCCGAGCACCTCCTCGCCACGAAGGCCCGCATCGAACGGGGAGGCGCGCTCGATGAGCCGGTCAGTGCCTGAGGTCGCGGCGGCCGTCGCGGACGTGTTCACCGCGGTGTTCGACCAGCTCGCCGCATGGCGCGTGCCGATCGAGCAGCTCATCGCGTCCTCGCCCGACGTGCGCCCCGCCGACCTCGAGACGGCCGTCGCCGATCTCGTCCTCCCGCGCCTCGTCGAGGACGACCCGCTGCTCGTCGGCGCCGGCTTCATCGCCGACGGCGAGATCGTGCGCGGACGCGACGTGCACTTCGCGTGGTGGCTCGGACCGCTCCAGGCCAACCCCGTGCTCGGCTCGACCACCGAGCCGACACGGCTCGACCTGACCACGCGCGGCTACACCGAGTACCTGCGCGACTTCCGCGCGCTCGAGTGGTACCGCATCCCCGCGACCACGCGGGATGCGCACGTGACTGGCCCCTATGTCGACCACCTCTGCACGTGCGACTACATCCTGACGCTCACCATGCCCGTGCACGCCCGCGACGACGTCGCGGCATCCGGCGATGCCCGTATGGTCGGGGTCGTGGGGGCGGACGTCGCGGTGCGTCGCCTCGAGCGCGAACTGCTCGCCGCCTTCCTCGACGTGCCCGAGCCGCTCGCGCTCGTCAACGAGGACGGCCGCGTCGTCGTCTCGACCGAACCCACGTTGCAGGTGGGGCAGCTCGCGGTCGCCTGGCAGCACGCGGAACCGTGCGCGGGGACGCCGTTCCGGGTGCTCGTGGTCCCCGCGGCATCCGTCTCGAAATAAATCATTCGTTGATATATCTTTGAATCACGAGCGTATGCACCGCGGCAGACGACCCGTCGACAGGCTCAGGGACCGATGGCGCGTGTGCACCCGAGAAGGAGAAACCCATGAGCTATGCCGTGACCAACCCTGCGACCGGCGAGGTCCTCACGACCTACCCCACGATCACCGATGCGGAGCTCGAGGCGGCCATCGCCTCGGCCACCGAGGCGCACCGCACCTGGGCCAAGGCCACGACCGTCGAGGAGCGCGCCGCGCTCATCCGCCGTGTGGGCGAGCTGCACGTCGAGCGCCGTCAGGAGCTGGCCGAGATCATCGTGCGCGAGATGGGCAAGCCCATCGAGCAGGCGCTCGCCGAGGCCGACTTCGCCGGCGACATCTACGGCTACTACGCCGACCACTCGGCCGACTTCCTGAAGGACGAGCCCATCGAGCTGATGGGCGGCGAGGGCTCGGCCGTCGTGCGCCGCTCGTCGCTGGGCGTCCTGCTCGGCGTGATGCCGTGGAACTTCCCGTACTACCAGGT
>DASTQT010000334.1:0-5722 GCA_035761605.1 Agromyces sp.
GACGACGACGCCGTGAAGTCGGCGTTCGACAAGCTCAACCAGTCGCAGGGCAAGCTCGGCGAGGCGATCTACGCGCAGGGCCAGCAGGCGGATGCCACGGCAGGCGCCGGCGCCAACCCCGGCGAGGACGCGACCGCGTCGGGCGCCGAGGGTCCCTCGTCCTCCGATGAGGACGTGGTCGACGCCGAGGTCATCGACGACGAGGACGAGAAGAAGTAACCATGTCGGACGAGAACCAGAACCACGAGGAGCCGGTCATCCGCGACAAGCGGCGGATCGACCCCAAGACCGGCGAGGTTCGGAAGCCGGACGGGGCGGGTGAGCAGCCCGCCCCCGAGGCGGCGCCCGAGGCGACGGATGCCGCGGCATCCGCTTCGACCGAGGCCGACGAGGAGGTGCTCACCGTCGACGACATCCTGAACGCGGCGCAGGCCGAGGTCCAGGAGCCGAGCGACGAGCACCTCGCCGACCTCAAGCGCGTCACCGCCGAGTACGCGAACTACCGCAAGCGCACCGAGGCGAACCGCGAGGTCGAGCGCGAGCGCGCGGTCGGCGCCGCCGTGGCGGTGCTGCTGCCCGTGCTCGACGACCTCGACCGCGCCGAGAAGCACGGCGACCTCGAGGGCGACGCCCCGTTCGCGACGATCGCGGCGAAGCTCCGTGCGGCCGTCGAGAAGCTCGGGCTGAAGCCGTTCGGCGAGGTCGGCGAGCCGTTCGACCCGCAGCGGCACGAGGCGATCTTCCAGCAGCACTCCGACGAGGTCGACACCGACACCGTCGCGGATGTCGTCGAGACGGGGTACACGCTCGGCGGCTCGCTGCTCCGCGCCGCGAAGGTCGTCGTCAAGACGCCGGCGTAGCGACATCCGACCGCCTCGGTGGTCGAGTAGCGGGTCTCGGTACGGGCCTTCGGTCCTACTCGACCACCGGGTACCACGAGACCCACTCGAGCACCGGTACCACTAGATTTCGAGGAAGGAGGCGCCGATGGCCAGCCAGGATTGGTTCGACAAGGACTTCTACGCGATCCTCGGCGTCTCCAAGGACGCGAGCGACGCCGACATCAAGAAGGCCTATCGCAAGCTCGCGCGCAAGTACCACCCCGACCAGAACCCCGGGGATGCCGCGTCCGAGGCGAAGTTCAAGGAGATCAGCGAGGCGCACTCGGTGCTCGCCGACGCCGAGGAGCGCAAGGAGTACGACGCCGTGCGCGCCATGGGCTCCGGCGCGCGCTTCACCGCGCCCGGCGGTGCCGGGGCGGGTGGCTTCGAGGACGTGTTCGGCACGATGTTCGGCGGCCCGGGGGGCCGCGGCGGGCAGCGCTACACGTACCAGCAGGGCGAGTACGACGACCTGCTCGGCGGCCTGTTCGGCGGCGGGCGGTTCGGCCAGACGACCGGCGGCTACCGGGGCTTCGGCGGTCCGACGAAGGGCCGCGACGTCACCGCGTCGACCACGCTCGACTTCATCACCGCGACCAAGGGCGACCGCATCACGCTGCAGACGTCCGATGGGCGCGAGATCACCGTGAACGTGCCCGCGGGCGTCGCCGACGGGCAGAAGATCCGCCTGCGCGGCAAGGGCCACCCGTCGCCCGACGGCGGCGAGCCCGGCGACATCGTGCTCACCGTGAGGGTGCGCAAGCACCCGGTGTTCGAGCGCGACGGGCTCAACCTCCGCGTCAACGTGCCCGTCACGTTCGCCGAAGCCGCGCTCGGCGCGACCATCCAGGTGCCCACCCTCGGCGGCGACCCCGTGAAGCTGCGCGTTGCGCCCGGCACGCCGAGCGGCCGCGTGCTGCGCGTCAAGGGACGCGGCGTGCAGTCGTCGAAGGGCACGGGCGACCTCCTCGCCGTCGTGCAGGTCGCGGTGCCGTCGCACCTGTCGAAGGAGGCCGAGGACAAGCTGCGCGAGTTCGCGTCGCAGCTGCCCGACGAGAACCCCCGCGACGACCTCCTCGCCAAGGCCCGAGGCGCGTGATCGACGTGGACGGCGAGAGCCCGCTCTTCGTGATCTCGGTCGCGGCCGAGCTCGCCGGGATGCACCCGCAGACGCTCCGCCAGTACGACCGCATGGGCCTGGTCTCGCCGAAGCGCACCGCAGGCAAGTCGCGCCGATACTCCATGCGGGATGTCGCCCAGCTCCGCGAGATCCAGCAGCTCTCCAGCGAGGGCGTGAGCCTCGAGGGCATCCGTCGCGTGCTCGGCCTCGAGAACGAGGTCGCCGACCTGCGGGCGCGGGTTCGCGAGCTCGAACGTGCGCTGGCCGACGAGATGCTGAACCGCCCCGGCCGGCGGGTGTTCGCCGCCGGCAGCGAGGGCGAGGTCGTGTCGCTGCGCGCCGGCACGCGCGTGCGCCGCGAGAACGCCGTGGTCGTCTGGCGCCCGCTCGAGCGCGACTGACCCGACTAGCAGCACTCCTCGTCGCAGAGCTCGGGCGGGCAGCTCGCGGGGTCGCAGCAGCAGTCCATCAGTTCACCTCCTCCGCTTCTTCTTCCATCTCCTCGAACAGTTCGAGCGGGGATTCGACGTCGCCGCGCCACGCCTCGATGCCCTCGCGCACGGCGAGTGCGGCGACGATGAGCGCGGCGACGGAGTCGGCCCACATCCAGCCGAACAGCGTGTTCAGCATCAGGCCGATGAGCACGGTGCCGGAGAGGTAGATGCACAGCAGGAGCTGCTTCGCGTCGGCCTGAACGCTCTTCGAGCCCAGCTCGCGCCCTGTGCGGAACTGCAGCCACGCCAGTACGGGCATGACGACCAGGCTCGCCACGGCGATGCCGATCCCGAGCGGACTGTGCTCGACCGGCTGGGCGCCGGTGAGGGCGAGGACGGCGTCGACGGTCACGTAGGCGGCGAGGGCGAAGAACGCGATGCCGATCGCGCGGACGGTCGGCTTCTCCCAGCGCTCCGGGTCCTTCCGGGTGAACTGCCACGCCACCGCCACGGCCGAGAGCACCTCGATGAACGAGTCGAGCCCGAATCCGATGAGGGCGGCCGAGGATGCCGCGGCGCCGGCCGTGACGGCGATGACGCCCTCGAGCACGTTGTAGCTGATCGTGATGCCCACGATCCACCGCACCCGTCGGTGCAACGTCGCCCGCCGTTCGGTCGTGATCGTCGCGCTCACCCCGTTGCCTCCCCGCAGCAGCCGGGAACCGAGCAGGTCGGGTCGATGCAGGGCGCGTTCTCGTCGACCGCGAGCGTGACCTCGAGCAGCGAGGTCAGCGCTCGGGTCAGGTGCGGGTCGGCGATCTCGTACCGTGTCCGTCGGCCCTCCGGCTCGGCGACCACGATGCCGCAGTCCCGCAGGCACGCCAGGTGGTTCGACACGTTCGACCGGGTCAGCTCGAGTTCCCGCGCGAGCACGGCCGGGTGGCTCGGCCCGTCGAGCAGCGTCATCAGGATGCGCGATCGGGTCGGGTCGGCCATCGCGCGGCCGAGCCGGTTCATCACGTCCAAGCCGGTGGAAATGGTCAGCACACGCTGACTATACAGTCGGGGCTGACTCTTCGGAAGCTACGAGCGAAGCGCTGCGATCGCCGCGACGACGGCGACGCCCGCCATGGCCAACGCCATGGTCTCGTACCCGCCGACGGCGGTCGCGACGAGCGGGCCCAGCGACGGGCCGAAGGCCGCGACGGCCGTGATCGGCGCGGCGAACACGCCGTTGATGCTCCCGTAGTTCCGCGTCCCCCAGCGGTCTGCGACCGCGGAACCCTGGACGAGCGTCTGCGCACCGCGCACCGCGCCCGCCGCCATGCCGATCACGACGAGCAGCCACGGCGGGCCCGGCACGAGCGCCATGAGGCAGAGCAGGACGACGGCCGACCCGGAGGTGGTCGCCAGCGGCACCCACGGCGCGGTCCCGTGCGGCACCACGACGTAGAGGAGGCGGCCGATCACCTGCCCCGCGCCGAGCAGGCCGAGCGCCCAGGCGGCGAGCTCGTAGGTGAAGCCCTTCTCCATGTAGAGCGGGATGACCGCGAGTGTCACGCTGAACAGCGCGACGCCGAGCGACAGCATCGAGAGCTCGAGCAGCCAGAACCGGGCGGTCCGGACGACGGTGGCCACGCCGTGCACGTGCTCGTCGGGATGGGGTGGCGGCAGCGGTTCCCAGCTGCCCTCGAGGTAGAGCCAGTGGAGGGGGAGCGTGATCACCAGGAGCATCCCGGCCAGCACGAGGAACGTCGCCCGCCAGTCGAGCACCGTGAGCAGTCCGGCGGTGGTCGGCGCGAACACCGTGGAGGCGAGCCCGCCGGCGAGGGTCACGATCGTCATCGCCCGGCGCCGCCGATCGCCGTGGCGCCGTGTGATCACGGTGAACGCCGCCTGGTACAGCACGGCGGACTGACCGAGTCCGCAGACGATCCATCCGGCGGTGAAGACGACGAGGTCGGGGGCGGCGGCCACGATGGCCAGCCCCGCGGTGCCGATTCCGGCACCGACGGACATCACGAGCCGCGGGCCGCGCTCATCGAGGCGCCGACCGACGAGGATGCCGCTCGCCGCCGACACCAGGAGCCCGGCCGAGAAGGCGAGGGTGATCGAGGGCAGCGACCATCCGGTGTCGTCCGCGATCACGGGCGCCGCGACGATGAGCGCGTAGTACAGGATGCCCCAGCTGACGACCTGGCCGACCGAGAGCGCCGCGAGCCGCGCCCCGTGGCTCCGCGTGACGGTCGGGGGTGGGCTCACCGCGACGCGGTGACGTCCAGCAGTTGGGACAGCTGGCCGAGCGCGCCCGGGACGAGCTTGTAGTACGCCCACGTTCCGCGCTTGCTGCGCGTGAGGAACCCGGCCTCCATGAGGATCTTGAGATGATGCGAGACCGTCGGCTGGCTGAGGCCGACGGGGTCGATGAGGTCGCACACGCACGCCTCTTCACCGTCGGATGCCGCGACCATCGACACGAGCCGGAGGCGGGTGGGGTCGGCGAGGGCCTTGAGCTTGCGTGCCAGGTCTTCCGCGCGCTCGGCGTCGATCGTCTCGCGTGTCAGCGGCGTGCAGCACACCGCGTCCTGCGGCTCGGCCATCGGGAGCAGTGTCACGGTCATGTGCATCATCCTAATCCGAATATTGACAAACGTCGATGGAGTAAGCACACTCAATATCGAAGTTCATCGATGCTTACCCGAGCAGCAAAGGAGCACCCCGATCATGACCCTGATCGATCTCACCGTCCGGAGCCTGCGCGACCGCCGGCTCGACACCCTGCCCGTCGCGATCATCGGCGCCGGCCCGATCGGGCTCGCCGCCGCGGCGAATCTCGTCGAGCGCGGGATCGACTTCGTGATCTACGAAGCGGGCGACGAGATCGCGAGCAGCATCCGGCAGTGGGGTCACACTCGGCTCTTCTCTCCGTGGAAGCACGTCGTCGACCCGGCGTCGCGCCGACTGCTCGAGGCCACGGGGTGGGAGCTGCCGTCGCCCGAGTCGCTGCCGACCGGCACCGAGCTGGTCGAGCGGTACCTCGAGCCGCTCGCCGCGCTCGAGCCGATCGCCTCGCGGATCCGCACGGGCGTGACCGTCGACGCGATCACCCGCCAGGGCATGGACCGGACGCGCACCGCGAACCGCGCATCCACGCCGTTCCTGCTCCGCACCCGCTCGGCCGACGGCGTCGAGGAATCCACGGCGCGCGCCGTGATCGACGCATCCGGCACCTACGACCAGCCCAACAGTCTCGCCTCCTCGGGTCTCGACCCGCTCGGGCTGCCCGA
>DASTQT010000335.1:0-2831 GCA_035761605.1 Agromyces sp.
GTTTCAATCCGTGATGGAACGTGACGGATGCCGCGTGGCGCGCGCCTCGTCCAGCCCCGGAGGCCGTCACGAGCTCGCAGGATGACGCGCGTCACGCCCCTCATACGAGGCCCCTGGCGCGGCTCATCGTGCGTCCTCGGCGCGCGCGACCCGAGATCGTCCGCGACGCGACGGGTCAGGCGCCGAGCGCAGCGAAGTGAGCGTCGCGATCGCACACGAGTTCCCCGTCGACCACCGTGAGCGGTGCGGCGAACACGGCGCTCAGGCGCGCGGCCGCGGCATCCGTCGACCCCAGCTCGGAGCCGTCCCAGTGCGGATGCGTGAAGTAGAAGAGGATGGCGCGATCGCCCTCGACCACGACGTCGCCGTGCCGGCCGAACGTCTCGTCGCCGCGGCGACGCCCCGCCTCGCCGAGGATCACGTCATCGGGCCCGCCCTGACGCGTCCACCGGATGGCGTCGGGCGAGCGGTGCACGCCCATGCCGCGCCACTCGTCGACGAGCATCCACCACCACCCGCCGAGCTCGAACACGTTCGGCCCCTCGTGCGGGCTGCCGCCGATCGCACGCCCCTCCACACGCCACGAGCCGGGTGCGAGGTCGGCGCTCGCGGCGACCCAGGTGGTCGAGTCATCCGCCTCGTCCTTGAACCACATGCGCCAGAGCCCGTCGGGACACTGCGCGACGCACGCGTCGATGACGCGGTCGCTCGACAGCGGGATGCCGCCGACGGGCCGCCAGCGCTCGAGGTCGTCGCTCACGTACCCGACGATCCGGCGCGCGTGACCCTCCCAGCGGTCGGGGATGCCGTCGATCACCGTGAGGTACATGCGGTACCGCTCTCCGTCGTGGATCACCTCGGGCGCCCAGTGCGTCTCCGCCCATTCCGGACCCGTCCCGGCGCCGAGCCGCAGGTCGTCGACCGTGCCCGCGTACCGCCAGTGCTCACCGTCGACCGCGCGCGCGACGCCGATCCGGCTGCCGTGCACCCAGGCGACGCCGGGCTCGTCGACCGACGCGCGGCGCTGGGTGTAGAACATCCACCACTCGCCCGTCTCGTGATGGCGGATCACGGTCGGGTCGGTCGCGCCGTCGTGCACCGGGTCGTGGAACAGCGCGTCATCGTCGGGCGGCTGCACCGGGTCGACGGATGCCGCGGCGTCGCGCCCGCTCATCGCCGCAGGTCGGTGATCGGGCTCTCGAGGCTGCGCATGCGGTCGGCGTCCTCACGCAGCGTCACGGGCGTCACCGTGCGGCCCGTCGCGGCCGACGAGTAGATCGCCGTCACGATCTCGAACGACCGCGCCGGATCGGTCGCCGTCGACGGAAGCGCCTCGCCGGTGACGAGCGCGCGGTAGATGTCGCGCACGAGCGGGTCGTGGCCGCTCGGCTCCTCGACCTCGGGCAGCGCCGCCCACGCCTCCGCGACGGCCGGGTCGACGCCCGGCGCCGGCGTGATGCGCCAGTGCTCGTGCCCGTGCCCGTAGAGGTGGTCGACGGTGATCGTGGCGAGCTCGGTGTCGATGCGGATCGAGCTGGTCTCGCGCGGCGAGAGCGCGCTCGTGATGACGGAGGCCACGACGCCGTTCTCGAACGCGACGGTCGCCGTCGAGACATCCTCCATCTGGGTCTCGCGCGCGAGCCGCCACAGCTGGCCGTTCACGCTCGCCCAGTCGCCGATGAGCCACGCGAGCAGGTCGATCTGGTGGATGCCGAGCCCGAGCGTGGGCCCGCCGCCCTCGGTCGCCCACTTGCCCCGCCACGGCACCGCGAAGTACTCGGGCGCCCGGTACCAGAGGGTCTGGCAGGTCGCGACGAGCGGGCGGCCGAGCGCGCCCGACTCGAGCAGGCCGCGCATGTGCGCCGCGGCGGTGCCCGTACGCTGCTGGAACACGACGGCCAGGCGCCGGTCGTTGCGGGACGCGGCATCCGTCATCGCGTCGAGCTCGTCGAGCGAGAGCGCCGCGGGCTTCTCGCAGATCACGTGCGCGCCGGCGTCGAGCGCGGCGATGGCCTGTTCGGCGTGCACGCCCGGCGGGGTGCAGATGTGGAGCACGTCGACGCCGCCGCCGGCGAGCAGCGCGTCGAGCGAGTCGGCGACGGCCGGGCCGCCCCAGCGCTCGGCGAAGGCCTGCGCGTGCGTGAGGTCGCGGTCGACGACGGCGACGAGCTCGGCGTCGGGCGTCGCCGCGATGGCCTGGGCGTGCGCGTTGGCGATGGCGCCCGTGCCGATGATCGCGGCTCGGAGCGGTGCGATCGGTGCGATCGGTGCGGTCGGGGCGGTGCGGTCGGTCATCGGTCTCCTCCGGCGGGGTCGATGGCGGGTTCGATGGCTGGGTCGATGGTCGTGTCGTAGCGGCGCAGTCGCCCGCACATCCCGAGAGCGGGGGCGTCGGATGCCTCGGCCACGCGTGCCGCGGCGAGTCCCGGGTCGCGGCCGTCCGCGAGGGCATCGAGGCGCCGGCCGGTCTCGGCGGCGGCCGCGAGCGCTCCGGCCTCCCAACGGGAGCGCCACTCGGGAACTCGCGGCCGGACGAGCGCGGCGGCGCGCTCGTGCACGCGCGCGAGGCGGTCGGGGTCGACGCTGCCGTCGGGACGGAACAGGGCCCGGTATCCCTCGACGGCGAGGTCGCGGCGCGCGTGCGCGGCCGCGAGTCGGTCGGCGTCGGAGCCCTCCGGGCCCGGCAGCGCCGCGGCATCCGCGTACCGGTCGGGGTCGGCGAGCACGTCGTCGGGGAACGTCATGACGGCGTCGCCCGCCTCGGGGAGACCGGCGTTCTGCATGATGACGCGCACGTCGAGGCGACCGTCGTTCACGGCGCGGTGGATGAC
>DASTQT010000336.1:0-5573 GCA_035761605.1 Agromyces sp.
CCCGAGCGGGGGGCCTCAGACTGTCGCACCATGGCCGTATGAGCCTCAACGTCGAGCATCACGCAACCCGTGTCCTGCCCTCCGAGAAGCCGCTCCGGCTGCTGGACAACGCCGGCCACGCCCTCCACGGTCGCGAGACCGGGGGCTTCGCGCTGCCGCCCGTCGAGACGCTCCTCGAGCTGTACCGCCGCATGGTGATCGCCCGCCGCTTCGACGTGCAGGTCACCGCGCTCACGAAGCAGGGCCGGCTCGCCACGTATCCGTCCGCGTACGGCCAGGAGGCGTGCGAGATCGGCGTGATCTCGGCGATCACCGCCGACGACTGGTTCTTCCCCACCTATCGCGACAGCATCGCGCTCCTGACCCGGGGACTCCCGCCCGGTGAGATCCTCGAGTCGTTCCGCGGGGACTGGCACAACGGCTGGGACCAGCACGAGCACCGCACCGCCTCGATGGCCACGCCGCTCGCCACGCAGGCGCTGCACGCCGTGGGCCTCGCGCATGCGGCACGCCTGCGCCGCGACCCCATCGTGACGCTCACCTTCATCGGCGACGGGGCCACGAGCGAGGGCGACGCGCACGAGGCGTTCAACTTCGCCGCCGTGTGGCAGACGCCCACCGTGTTCCTCGTGCAGAACAACCAGTTCGCGATCAGCACCCCGCTCGCCCGGCAGACGCACGCGGCGACGCTCGCCGACAAGGCCGTGGGCTACGGCATGCCCGGCTACCACGTCGACGGCAACGACATCGCCGCGATGTACGCCGTCGCCTCGGCGGCGGTCGAGCGCGCCCGCTCCGGCGGCGGCCCGACCCTCATCGAGGGCCTCACGTACCGGATCGAGTCGCACACCAACTCCGACGACCCGACTCGCTACCGCCAGAAGCGCGACGTCGAGCACTGGAAGCGGCGCGACCCGATCGAGCGGCTCGAGAAGTACCTGGTCTCCGAGGGCGCACTCACCGACGCGGTGCGCGCCGAGATCGGCGAGGCAGCCGAACAGCTCGCGACCCGTACGCGCGAGGCGATGAACGAGGAGCCGCAGCTCGACCCGCTCGAGCTGTTCGACCACGTGTACGCGACGCCGCGCGCATCCCTCGCGGAGCAGCGGTCGGCGCTCGAGGCCGAGCTCGCGGCGCACGCCGCGCACGCCGTCGGCGCCGGCGCGGAGGTGCCCACCCGATGAGCGCGACCACGACCGAACGTGCGGCGGACGCCGCGGCATCCGCCCCGCAGCCCCTGACCATGGCGGGCGCGCTCAACGCGGCCCTCCGCGACGCGATGGAGGCCGACGACCGCGTCGTCGTCTACGGCGAGGACGTCGGACCGCTCGGCGGCGTGTTCCGCGTGACCGACGGCCTGCAGGCCCGGTTCGGCGACGAGCGCGTCTGGGACTCGCCGCTCGCGGAGGCGGGCATCGTCGGCACCGCGGTCGGCATGGCCATGTACGGCCTGCGGCCCGTCGTCGAGATGCAGTTCGACGCGTTCAGCTATCCCGCGTTCGAGCAGATCGTCTCGCACGTCGCGAAGATGCGGAACCGCACCAAGGGGCACGTGAGCCTGCCGATGGTGATCCGCATCCCGTGCGCCGGCGCGATCGGCGGTGTCGAGCACCACTCCGACTCGTCCGAGGCGTACTGGACCGCCACGCCGGGGCTCACCGTCGTCATGCCGTCGAACCCGGCCGACGCGTACTCGATGCTCCGCGAGGCGATCGAGAGCGACGACCCGATCGTGTTCATGGAACCCAAGAGCCGGTACTGGTCGAAGGCGTCCCTCGAGCTGCCCGTGCGCACCGCGCCCATGAATCGCGCCGAGGTCGTGCGCGAGGGCACGGATGTCACGCTCATCGCGTACGGCCCGACCGTGCGCACCGCGCTCGACGCGGCCGCCGCCTCGGAGTCGGAGGGGCTCTCGATCGAGGTCGTCGACCTGCGCAGCCTTTCGCCGTTCGACGATGAGACCGTGAGCGCCTCCGTGCGGAAGACCTCGCGAGCCGCGGTCATCCACGAGGCGGCCCAGTTCGGCGGCTACGGCGCCGAGGTCGCGGCGCGGCTGACCGAACGCAACTTCTTCCACCTCGCCGCGCCGATCCTGCGCATCACCGGATGGGACATCCCCTACCCGTCGCCCAAGCTCGAGGAGCACCACCTGCCGACGCCCGACCGAGTGCTCGACGCGCTCGCCTCGTGGGAATGGGATCTGGCATGAGCGCGCGCGAGTTCATCCTGCCCGACCTTGGCGAGGGCCTCACCGAGGCCGAGGTCGTCGCCTGGCTCGTGCAGCCCGGCGACGAGGTCGCCGTCGACCAGCCGGTCGTCGAGCTCGAGTCGGCGAAGTCGGTCGTGCAGCTTCCCACGCCCTTCGCGGGCGTCGTCGAGTCGCTCGGCGGCGAGGTCGGCCAGGTGCTGCACGCCGGTGAGGTGTTGATGCGGCTCACGCCGGTCGGCGCCGCCCCGGTCGACGCGACCGATGACGAGAGCACGACGGATGCCGCGGCCTCGCCCGCGCCGGTCGCCGCCGAGCCGGGCGTGGCCGCTCCCACCGACACCGCGACCGAGGAGTCCGGCGCGGTGCTGATCGGCTACGGCACGCGGACGGCCGCTGCCACCGCACGATCTGCGGCCGCGCCGTCGCGGTTCGGCGCCCGCCGATCCGGGTCCGGCGGCACGTCCTCATCCCCCGAGACCGCGGCGCCGCCGCCATCCGCGGCGCAACCGACGTCCGCGCCCGCGCCGGTTCCCGCCGGCGACCCGCGCGAGGCGCTCGACCACGACCGCCACTCCCCCGTCGTCTCGCCGATCGTCCGCCGCCTCGCACGCGAGCACGGCTTCGACGCCTCCGAGCTGGTGGGCTCCGGACCCGACGGGCTCGTCACGCGCGCCGACGTCGAGGCGTTCATCCGAGAGGTCGATGCTGCCCGGGCCGGCTCGCCGACCGGGATCACGACCGCGCACGCCGCGGCCGCGGCATCCGCCCCCACCCCGGCCGCCACGGCACCCGTCGCGCTGGGCGATCACCGCGTGCCACTCGACCGCACGGCTCGCGCGGCCGCGGCGCACTTCACGAAGTCGCGCCGCGAGATCCCCGAGGCGACCGTCTGGATGGACGTCGACGCGACCGAGCTGCTGGCCGCCCGGCGCCAGCTGCAGGAGGCCACGGGCGAGCGATTCGGCATGACCGCGCTCGTCGCCCGCTTCGTGGTCGCGGGCCTGAAGCGGCATCCGTCGCTGAATGCGAGCTTCGACGCCGAGCGCAACGAGCTCGTGCTGCACTCGGCGATCAACCTCGGACTGGCGGCGCAGACCCCGCGCGGGCTGCTCGTGCCGGTCGTGCACGGGGCCGAGCGGATGTCGCTGCGCGACCTGCGCGACGGCGTGCAGGCCCGCACGGAGCAGGCGGCGACGGGCGCGTTCCCACCCGACGCCCTGTCGGGCGGCACGTTCACGCTGAACAACTACGGCACGCTCGGCGTCGACGGCTCGGCCGCGATCATCAACCATCCCGAGGCGGCGATGCTCGGCATCGGGCGGCTCGTGCAGCGGCCGTGGGTCGTCGAGGGCGAGATCGCGGTGCGGACCGTGACCGAACTGACGATCTCGTTCGACCACCGCGTGTGCGATGGCGCAGAGGCCGCCGCCTTCCTCACCTACGTCGCGCGCTGCATCGAGCGCCCGATCTCGCTCCTCGCGGACCTCTGACGACCCGCAGCGCGAACGACTGAGGCGCACCTCCCGTAGGGTGCGCCTCAGCCGTTTCCGGGCTCCGGCCGGATCAGAAGAAATCGTCGGGGGTGCCGGCGGCGCGCTCGACGTCGCGCGTCTCGATGCGGGCGGCCGCGAGCTTGGCGACCGCGACGCGCAGGCCGGACTCCATCTGCGCCGCCCAGGCGTCGGACTCGCGCGCGGTCGTCTCGGCGGCCCGCGCGCGCACGTCGGCGGCGTCGGCCGCGCGGCGCGCGTCGGCGACCTGCCGGAGCGCGAGCGAGATGCCGTAGTACGCCGCCACCATGGTCGCGATCGGAGCGGCCACCACGGCGAGGGCGCTGACCCCGGCCCCGGTCGGCGTGAACGCGACCACGAGGGCGAACGCCAGGAACAAGGCCGCGATCGCGATGATCACCACGAGCATGAACCGCAGGTCGCGGCTCCACGGCGTCGACGTCTTCGCCGCGGACTCGGTCGGCGGCTCGGGGGCGGCGGCGGGCTCGGGCTCGGGCTCGGAGCCGAAGACCACGGTGTCGCCGTATCCGGCGCCGGGGAAGGTCTGTTCGGAGGTGCGGGCGGTCGTGTCGCTCATGTCGCGGAACCCCTTGCGTTCGGATCGTCCCCTCATTCTGTGCCGCGTTCGGGGGCCGGTCAAGGAAGCGCGCCGACGGTCCGGGCGCGTTTCGCCCGCTGCGAACGGCATCCGCGCGCGGGCGAATGTCGGCGGGTACTGAGATGCTCTCAACATGGAAGCCGTCGAACTGAAGCAGACCAGGGAGCTCGCCGTCGGCGACACGCTGGTCAGCGCGACCGGCAGCGTGTACGAAATCACCAAGCTGACCCGGATCGGCCGTGGCATCCGGGTTCAGTACGCGACGCCCGACGGCCGCACCGGCCGCTTCACCGCCGCGCCCGACGCGGTCACGCGCGTCCGCGGCGCCGGCTCGCTGCACGCCGCGTGACTCGCCGACCTCGCGGGTGCCCACCAGGACAGTTGATGCATCTTCGCTGCCGCTTTTGACTGCCGTGTTTGTCGAGCGACATCGTCGCGTACCCGCTCAGATCGGTCAGCGGCGCACCTGATAGCGCACGTGAAGCACCCGGTCGCCCTGAATCACCACGTCAGGGTCCTCCAACAGGTGCTGCGCGTGGACCGACCCGAAGTAGCGCTTGCCGGACCCGAACACGACGGGTACGACGTCCATACGCACCTCGTCGACCAGGCCTGCCGCAAGCGCCTGGCCACCGACGTCGCCGGCGGCGACCTCGACGATGCGGTCACCCGCAAGCTCCTGCGCCTTGGCCACGGCTGCCTCGACGCCGTCGACGAAGTGGAACGGCGCCTCGAGGTCCCAACCCTCGGGCTCCGGCCGGTGCGTCACGACGACCACGTGGTCGACCCCGCTCGGAGGCGTCCCGTCCCAGCCGTCCGTCATGTCGAAGACGTGGCGGCCGGCGATCGTCACCCCGATCTGGTCCCAGTACGACCGGGTGTAGTCGTGGGACGGCTGCGACACCTTGAGTACGCCGCTCTCGTCCAACGGCACGTCACCGCTGGTCAACCAGTCGAACAGGGGTCCGGGCTGGTCGTTCTCGTCGGCGATGAAACCGTCCACCGACACCGAGGCGTACATGACCACCTTGCCCATGGGGTGCTCCTCTGCTTTGAGATGCCCCCAAATTAGCGTGTCGTGAGCGGTCGCTCTTGTACGAAATCAATCGGCCGGCAGCGGCCAGCCGTCCAGCACGTGGCCGGGATGTTCGCGCAGGAACTGCCGCCGGACTTCGACGTACCGGGTCGGCGTGAGCCCGGTGAATTCCCGGAACTCGTGGCCGAAGTGGGCCTGGTCGAAGTAGCCTGCGCCACT
>DASTQT010000337.1:0-3897 GCA_035761605.1 Agromyces sp.
CACTTCGCGGGACTCGAGGTCGGCGAGCTTGCCTACCTCTTCGGCGGTCAGGGGCTTGCCATCGAAATAGCCGCCCTTGACCACGAGGAGGGGGTTCGCCTTGGCGAAGTCACGCAGCGACTTCGCGACGGCGACCGGGTCGCCGTGCACGAACGCGATCGCCGACGGGCCCTTGAGCTCGTCGTCGAACGAGGAGATCCCGGCGTTGTTGGCCGCGATCTTCGTCAGCGTGTTCTTCACCACGGCGTAGCTCGCGTCCCCACTGATGGACTTGCGGAGCTCCTTGAGCTTCGCAACAGTGAGGCCGCGGTATTCGGTCAGCAGAACGGCGGTCGAGCTCTCGAACAGGTTCGTGAGTTCGGCAACCGAGGCTTCCTTGTTCGCCATGGCCACTCCTTGTGAATTCAACGTGCATCGCGGAGGCGGTGCACGGCCTGGGAGCGCTGGAAACTCGTGAGCGTCGAGCGAAAGAAAAAGAGCTCCGGCGCAGTTGCGCGGAGCTCGGCCCGGATCATCCGGGAAGTCTTCGTCACACCTGCGCGGGCACTTGCTTTCGCAAGACTTCGGTCGCGTTCCTTTCGGCGCGCGACAACCAGCGGTCTTCGGCTCCGTCAAGGGTAACGGATGGCGCAGCAGCCGCCAAATCGGGCGGCACTCGACCCGGGGGAATAGTTGACCATAGTCCATCAGTTGTCTATGGTTGACCGCAGTCAACGATTTCTGGAGTTCCATGGCCAACGCCTCGCGCACCCGCGCCCCCAAGCCGCCGGCTGATCCCGCCGCGCTCTCCGACAACGGCATGACGCACCGCGAGGTGCTCACCGCGCTGTCGGGCCTCCTGCTCGGCATGTTCGTGTCGATGCTCGCCTCGACCGTCGTCGGCACCTCGCTGCCGCTGATCATCTCCGACCTCGAGGGCGACCAGTCCGCGTTCACGTGGGTCGTGACCGCGACCCTGCTCGCCACCACGGTCTCGACGCCGATCTGGGGCAAGCTCGCCGACCTCTTCAACCGCAAGCTCCTGCTCCAGCTCGCGCTCGTGATCTTCGTCGTCGCGTCGGCCGTCGCAGGGTTCTCGCAGGACACCGGCACGCTCATCACGATGCGCGTCTTCCAGGGCCTCGGCGCCGGCGGACTCGCCGCCCTCAGCCAGATCGTGATGGCCGACATCATCAGCCCGCGCGAGCGCGGCAGGTACGCGGGCCTCTTCGGCGCGGTCATGGCGGTGGCCACCGTCGGCGGCCCGCTGCTCGGCGGGGTCATCACCGACGGCCTCGGCTGGCGTTGGAACTTCTTCGTCGGCCTGCCGATCGCGATCGTCGCACTGGTGCTGCTGCAGCGCACGCTGCACCTGCCCAAGCGGCCGAAGACGAAGGTCTCGATCGACTACCTCGGCATCGTGCTCATCTCGGCGGGCGTCTCGCTGCTGCTGCTCTGGGTCACGTTCGCCGGCAACGACTTCGAGTGGATCTCGGTCCCGAGCCTCCTCATGGTCGGCGGTGCGGCACTCCTCCTCGCGATCGCGATCCTCGTCGAGCTCCGAGTGACGGAGCCCGTGATCCCGCTCGGGCTCTTCCGGAACCGCACCTTCACGCTGTCGGTGATCGCGTCGATCTCGGTGGGCGTCGCGATGTTCGGCACGGCCGTCTTCCTCAGCCAGTACATGCAGCTCGCCCGCGGCGCGACCCCGACCGAGTCGGGCCTGCTGACGATCCCGATGATGGCCGGCGTGCTCATCTCCTCCACCGTCATCGGCGCGCTCGTGAGCCGCCGCGGCAGGTGGAAGGGCTTCATGGTCACGGGCGGCGTGCTCATGATCGCGGGCAGCATCCTGCTCGCGCAGCTCCACTACGACACGCCGTTCTGGTATGTCGGCATCTCGATGTTCGTCCTCGGCGCCGGCGTCGGCATGCTCATGCAGAACCTCGTGCTCGTCGTGCAGAACACGACCGAGGTGAGGAACCTCGGCGTCGCCACGAGCGCCGTCACGTTCTTCCGCAGCCTCGGCGGCACCGTCGGCGTCGCGGTCATGGGCTCGATCCTCGGCACCGTGGTCGCCGAGTCGATCACGGACGGCATCAGCGGCCTGCCGCCGGAGCAGCAGCTCGAGGCCGCCCAGACCCTCAGCGGCGGCACCATCCCGCAGATCAGCCAGCTGCCCGAGTTCCTGCGCGTGATCGTCGAGTCGGCGTACGGCACCGGCGTCGGCAGCGTGTTCCTCGCCGCCGTGCCGCTCGCGATCGTCACGCTCATCGCCGTCGCGTTCCTGCCCAACATCAGCCTGGGCACCCAGAACGCGATCCAGCGGGCGAAGACCGAGGAGGACGCAGAGGATGCCGTGATCGACACCGCTGCGGCATCCGTCGCCCTCGCGCCCGCGGGCCTCGCGCACGACGCGGCAGAGCGTGGCGACCGCTCCCCCGCGCAATAGGATCGGCCGCATGAGCGCCACCGCCGCATCCGCGCCCCGCACGGCCGGCGACGACGAGATCGCCGCGGTCGAAGAGCAGTTGCGGTCGCTCTTCGTCCGCGTGCGGGCCGTCTGGAAGGAGGCCGCCGCCGCGGTCCACCCCGAGCTGCAGCCGGTCGGGTACAAGATCCTCTCGGCCGTCGTGCGCCGCGGGCCCATGCACGCCGGCGCCATCGCCGAGACCCTCGAGATCGACAAGAGCGTCGTGAGTCGCCAGCTCAAGCACCTCGAGTCGCTCGGCCTCGCGACGAGCCAGCCCGACCCGAGCGACGGGCGGGCGCGGATCATCGAGCCGACGCCGGTCGCGATCGAGCGCGTCGGGCGCAGGAGCTCGCGGATGCAGCAGCAGCTCTACTCGCAGTTGCGCACCTGGCCGGCCGGCGACGTCGACGAGCTCGCTCGGCTGCTCGGCCGCCTGACCGCCGGCGTCCTCGGGCCGGAGCGCCCGGACGACCTCGCCGGAACGCCCGAGGCGTAGCCCGAGCGCCCGACGCCGGTCAGGCGGGGAGGTCGACCGTGAACTCGGTGCGACCGGGCTCGCTCTCCACCGAGACCGTTCCGCGGTGCGCCTCGACGACCGCACGCACGATCGCGAGGCCCAGGCCGGTGCTCCCGGCTCGGCGCGAGCGCGAGGCGTCGCCCCGGGCGAACCGCTCGAACAGCGTGGCGCGGACCTCGGGATCGATGCCCGGCCCGTCGTCGGTGACGGTCACGCGGACGCGCTCGGCCGCGCCATCCGTCGCCGCCCGGGGCTGCAGGCGCACGATCACCTTCGTGCCCTCGGGCGTGTGCACGCGCGCATTGGCGAGCAGGTTCGCGAGCACCTGACGGAGGCGCGACTCGTCACCCGCCACGGTCAGCGCCTCGTCGGGCACCGCGACCCGCCAGTCGTGATCGGGACCCGCGACCTGCGCGTCGCCGACGGCGTCCACGACGACCTGCCGCAGGTCGACCGGGTCGCGACGCAGCTCGCGCCCCTCGTCGAGCCGTGCGAGCAGCAGCAGGTCCTCGACGAGCTCGGTCATCCGCAGCGACTCCGACTCGATGCGGCCGAGCGCATGGACGACGTCGGGCGGCAGCTCGCCGCCGTGCAGGCGGGTGAGCTCCGCATAGCCGCGGATCGAGGCGAGCGGCGTGCGCAGCTCGTGGCTCGCGTCGGCCACGAACCGGCGCACCTTGCGCTCGGAGAGCTCGCGGGCGGACAGCGACGCCGAGACATGCCCGAGCATTCGGTTGAACGCGGTCGCGAGCCGACCCACCTCGGTGCGGTCGTCCTGGACGGGCACCTCCTCGGGCAGCTCGACGTCGCCGCGCGCGAGCGGCAGCCCGGAGACGAGCGTCGCGGTCTCGGTCACCCGGTCGAGGGGTTGGAGCGCGCGTCGCACCGTCACCGCACCGAGCGCGAGGGCGCCTGCGAGGCCGGCCAG
>DASTQT010000338.1:0-8751 GCA_035761605.1 Agromyces sp.
GACGCCGCACATCGCGTCGGAGTCGAGGTGCACGTCTGGACCGTGAACGATCCGGGCGACATGACGAGACTGCTCGATCTGGGCGTGGACGGGCTCGTGACCGACCGCGCCGACCTCGCGTTGCGCGTCGTCTCAGAAAACTGAGAGTTCCCCGGCAAAACATCAGCCCGCGGAAAGAAGATGCCCAGCTTGATCGTTTATACCTGAGAACGATCGAGAGGAGTACGCCATGGCGGACCGGAGCCTTCGGGGCATGCGAATCGGCGCGCAGAGCCTGCAGAGCGAGGACGGCGTCGTCTTCGCCGACCGCGCCGAGTACACGTACCAGTGCGAGACGTGCGGTCGCGAGACCACCATGGTCTTCTCCACCGAGGCAGAGATCCCCGAGACCTGGGAGTGCCGTCACTGCAGCAACTCCGCGGTGCTCCTCGTCGACTCCAAGCCGGTCGAGATCGACCGCTCGGGCGAGAAGGTCGCCCGCACCCACTGGGACATGCTGCTCGAGCGCCGTACGCGCGCCGAGCTCGAGGAGATCCTGCAGGAGCGCCTCAACTACCTGCGCGCCCGTCGAGGGCAGCAGAAGATCGGCGCCTAGGTCGCCGAATCCACGCCGACGCCCCGCCCGGACCTGGTCCGGCGCGGGGCGTTCCGCTTGCCGGCCAGGATTCCCGCAACCACGAGCCCTGCGATCGAACCCATCACGATGAGCGTCGGCACGAATCCGCCGAGCACGACGGCCGGGGTGAATCCCGTCCTGAGCTCGACGTCGGTGACCATCGCGCCGGCCTCGTAGGCGGGGAGCGAGTCGACGGTCCGGCCGGCCGGGTCGATCACCTGGCTCGTGCCGACGGTGGAGATGTTCACGATCGAACGGCCGGTCTCGATGGCTCGAAGGCGCGCGATCGCGAGCTGTTGCTGGGTCTCGTCGGTGCCGCGGAAGTCGGCGTTGTTCGTCTGGAGCAGGTAGAGCTCGGCGCCGTCGCGCGCACCCTCCCAGATGAGCCCGTCGTAGATGACGTCGAAGCAGATCGCGAGGCCCGCGACCGTGCCGTCGAGGTCGAACACGGGCGGCTCGGTGCCCGGCGAGTAGCCGCGCTGGATGAGCCCGGTGAGCTCGGGGGCGAGCGCGTCGTAGAACCAGCGATCGGGGATGTACTCGCCGAACGGCACCGGGTTCCGCTTCGAGAACCGGTCGACCGCGCCCTCGCCGGCCTCCCACAGCAGCGACGTGTTGAAGAACCGCTCCTCGTCGTCGACCGTCACGGTGTTCAGCACCACGGGGGCGCCGAGCTCCTCGCTCAGGTCGTCGAAGATGCGCGCGGCCTCGGCGCTGCGCGTCGGATCGATGTCGGAGCCGCCCTCGGGCCAGAGCAGCACGTCGACGCCTGGCTCGTCGAGGATCGGCTCGGTCGCGGCGAGCTGCTTCTCGAGCACGTCGCCCGGCGAACGCTCGTCGAAGTAGCCCGACGGACCGTTGCCCTGCACGCTCGCCACCCGGAGCTCGCCCGTCGGGCTCGTCTGCCACGCCGGCACCGCGACCGCCACGATGAGCAGTGCGGCGACCGGGATGCCGGTGCGCAGGTCGCGCCATCCGCTCGCCCTGACCCACTCGATGAGTCCGGCGACGATGGCCACCATGACGAAGCCCAGGCCCGATGACCCGGCCCACGAGACCACCTCGGCGAACGGGCTCTCGGACTGGCTGAGCGCCGCGCGCCCCCAGGGGAAACCGCCGTACGGGAGCGTCCCGTTGGCGGTCTCCCGCAGCACCCAGAGGCCCGCGACGAGCAGCGGCAGCAGCACGAGACGTGCCCACCGCGAACGGGTCGCCCGCGGCACCCAGCGGTAGGCCAGCGCGATGAGCACCGCGCCGCCCGCGACGAAGAGCGACTCGAGGATCGACAGCGCCAGCCACGGCACGGGGCCGAGGTAGAGCGAGGTCCACGACACGTGCGTCAGGTAGAAGGCGAGGCCGAACACCAGGCCGATGTGGAACGCGGCCCACGACGATCGGCCGATGAGGCTCACGAGCGCCATCGCGATCCCGGCGAACGCGAGCGGCCAGACACTCGCGCCCGGAAAGCCCAGGTCGTACACGAACCCGCCGAGTGCCGCGACCAGGAGGGCGGCCCACAACGGCATCAGCGGGCGCGTCGTGTCGACGACCGGCTCGACGGTTGCCGCGTTCGGCCGTGGAGGTGCGCCGCTCACGCCGCCGCCCCGTACGCGACCACGCCGCGGCGCACCGCGTCGATCGCCGCCCGGGCGGTGGCACCGAGCTCGGCGTCGGCCACGATCGACACCTGGTCGAGCAGGTCGATCACCTGCTTGGCCAGCCGCACGAAGTCGCCCGCCGCGAGCTCGGTGTCGGCGAGGATGACGCCGAGCCCGACGCCGCGCGCCCACGCGTGCATCGCCGAGGCGAGCGCCGGCGACGGCTGCTCGCTGCCGGGCAGGCGGCGATCGCGCTCGACGTCGTCGAGCTCGCTCCACGCATCGGTCGTCCGGTCGAACGCCTCGCGGAACGGGCCCTTCGGGAGCCGGAACTGGATGCCGCGCTCGTCGCGGCGCGGTTCGTAGACGAGCGAGGCCGCCATCGCCGCGAGCGACGGCACGTCGAGACGGTCCCAGTACCCGCGCCGGAGCGACTCCGCCACGAGCAGGTCGCGCTCGCCGTAGATGCGCTTCAGCGTGCGTCCCGCGGCCGTGGACGCGAGCCCGCCCTGCCCATCGGACTCGAGGTAGCCGAGCTCCTCGAGCACCTCCGCGACACGGTCGAACCGCTTGGCGACCTGGCCGGTCCGCGTGCGGATCTGCCGCGAGAGGTCGTCGTGGTCCTTCTTCAGGCGCCACCAGCGCTCGGCCCAGCGCGCGTGCTGCTCGCGCTCGGCGCAGCCGTGGCACGGATGGGCGCGCAGGCGCTTGCGTTCGGCGGCGAGCTCGCGCTGCATCCGCTCGCGCTGCGCGTGCGTGGGGTTGCCCTTGGCCTGCTGCCGCTCGAGGTCGCCGATGCGGCGGCGCATCGCGGCGTACTCCCCGAAGTCGCCGAGATGGCAGCGCATCGCCTGCTCGTACCCGGCCATCGACTCCTCCTGCTTGCGCAGGGTGCGGGCGAGGTCGACGACCGCGCGGTCGGCCTGGAACTGTGCGAACGACAGCTCGAGGATCTGACGGGTCCGCTCCCGGCCGAACTGGTCGACGAGGTTCACAGCCATGTTGTAGGTCGGGCTGAAGCTCGAGTTCAGCGGGTAGCTGCGCCGCGACGCGAGGGAGGCGACCGCCTCGGGGTCGAGCCCGTCCACCCATTGGATGACCGAATGTCCCTCGACGTCGATGCCGCGCCGGCCGGCACGACCCGTCAGCTGCGTGTACTCCCCCGGCGTGATCGGCACGCGTGCCTCGCCGTTGAACTTCTCGAGCTTCTCCAGCACCACCGATCGGGCCGGCATGTTCACGCCCAGCGCGAGCGTCTCGGTCGCGAAGACGACCTTCAGGAGCTTGCGCTGGAAGAGGTCCTCGACGATCTCCTTGAACGTCGGCAGCATGCCCGCGTGGTGCGCGGCGACGCCGCGCTGCAGGCCCTCGAGCCACTCCCAGTACCCGAGCACCGCGAGGTCGTCGTCGCGCAGCATCCGCGCGCGTTCCTCGACGATCGCGCGGATCTCGTCGCGCTCGGCGGCGTCGGTCAGTCGGATGCCGCTGCGCAGCACCTGGCGGACGGCCTGGTCGCACCCCGCCCGCGAGAAGATGAACACGATGGCGGGCAGCAGGTGCTTGCCGCGGAGCAGCTCGACGACGTCGGACCGCTCGGCGCGGCCCCCGCCCGGCCCGGGCCCCTGGAACCGGCCGCGATCGCTGCCCCGGCGCCCACGCTGCGAGCGGCCCTGGATCGAGCGGCCGCCGGCCCGCGCGAGCCGTTGCAGCTCGGGGTTCACGCGGTGCGTCGCAGCCTGCCCCGATGAGTCGAACAGGTCGACGACCTTCGTGCCCACGAGGACGTGCTGCTCGAGCGGCACAGGCCGCTGCTCGGACACGACGACGTCGGTGTCGCCCCGCACGGCTTGGAGCCAGTCGCCGAACTCCTCGGCGTTCGAGACCGTCGCGCTGAGGGAGACCAGCCGCACCTCCTCGGGGAGGTGGATGATGACCTCCTCCCACACCGCGCCGCGGAAGCGGTCGGCGAGGTAGTGCACCTCGTCCATCACGACGTACGCGAGCCGGTCGAGCAGCGGCGAGGACGCGTAGAGCATGTTGCGCAGCACCTCGGTGGTCATCACCACGATGCGCGCACCGGAGTTGATGTTCGTGTCGCCGGTGAGCAGGCCCACGTTCCGTGCGCCCCAGGTCTCGACGAACTCCTGGTACTTCTGGTTCGACAACGCCTTGATCGGCGTCGTGTAGAAGACCTTCTCGTCGCCCGAGTGCATCGCGAGGTGCACCGCGAACTCGGCGACCACGGTCTTGCCCGCGCCGGTGGGCGCGGCCACGAGCACGCTCCGGCCCTCGTCGAGCGCGGCGCACGCGGCGCGCTGGAACGGGTCGAGGTCGAAGGAGAGACCGGCGGCGAACTCCTGCAGCCTGGGCTGTCTGCGCTGCTGCCGTGAGAGCGCATAGCGCTCCGCCGGTGAGAGGCTGATCACCCCTCCAGCCTAGACAGCCGTGCCGAACTCCAGTTCATTGCGCTTGGCCACGCGCCGGTCGTGCAGGTACGCGATGCCGTACGCGGCGAAGTACAGGCCGATCATCGGGATCGCCAGCATGAACATCGAGACCACGTCGGCGGATGGCGTCGCGAAGGCCGTGAACAGCACGATCACGAGGATCGCGATGCGCCACGACTTGATGATCGAGGCCGCGCTGATGACGCCGGCGAAGTTGAGCAGGACGATGAACACCGGGACGACGAACGCGATGCCGATCGCCACGACGAGCTTCAGCACGAAGTCGATGTACTCCTTCGCTGTCAGCAGCGTCTCAGCGCCCTCGGGCACGAAGCTCGTCATGAGCTTGACGATGTTCGGCAGCACGAACCAGCCGGCGGCGCAGCCCGCGAAGAAGAGCGGGATGGCGGTCGCGAAGAAGGCGAACGTGTACTTGCGCTCACGCGTGTTCAGCCCGGGCACGAGGAACGCGAAGACCTGGTAGAGCCACACGGGCGCCGAGATCACGATGCCGAGCGTGAACGCGATCTGCAGCCGCAGGTCGAACGCACTGGAGATCGTCGGGAAGATGATGCCGGTCGACGCGGCGTCGGTGCCCTGCTGCGCCTCGACGACGAGGTTGACCGGCTCCTGGATCGCCTGCCAGACGTACGCGTCCGTGAGCCACCAGCCGAGGGCCATGCCGACGACGATGGCGATCGCGGATCGGAAGAGGCGCTTGCGCAGCTCGATGAGATGCGCGCCGAGCGACATCCGCTTCTCGCGGTTCTTCTCCCCGCGATCCTTCACCGCGGTCATGCGACTCAGGCGCTCGGGCCGGAGTCCGCGCGCTTCGGCTGCTCGACCTGGGCGGGAGCCGTCGACGCGGGAGCCGTCGACGCGGGGGTCGCCGTCGCGGACGGACCCGGAGCCGCCTGGGCGTTGGCCGCGGCGCCCTCGGTCGCCTCGGCGTCGCCGTCGGAACGGACCTCGGTCTTCAGGATCTTCATCGACTGGCCCAGGCTCCGCGCGAGCGCGGGAAGCTTCGGCGCACCGAACAGCAGCAGGATCACCAGGAGGATGATCAGCGCGTGCCAACCGGTGAAGGCGTTTCCAAACATAGGTGCTCGTCCATTCTGGCGGGATGGTGCGGCCAGTCTACCTGTTCGCGAGGGGTGCGGTTCTCACGCTTCGGTCACGCCGGCGCGGGGTCGGATGGAGGCTCGGCGTAGCCCGCGAGCCCGGCCTCGGCCCACTCGGCGACGGCGACGCGCGCCACCTCGGGTGCGACCACGGTGACGAGTCCAGGCAGGCCGGCGATGAGCCGCTTCAGCCCGTGCACGTGGGCGAGGCGGAGTGTCACGCGGAGGCGGTCGTCGACCTCGGTGGTCGTCGAGTCGGCGAGGTAGTCCGCGAGGAGCGGCAGCGTCGCGGGCGCGACGTCGACCACGACCTCGAGGTCGTCGGGCGAGGCCTGGAAGAGCGTTTCGGGGATGGCGCGGCCCGTGTGATCGCCGACGGGCTCGTCGGTGACCTCGAGGTCGCTCATGCGGTCGATGCGGAAGTTCCGCACGTCCTCACGCATGTGGTCGTACGCCTGCAGGTACCAGTCGGCGCCCAACGAGGCGATCCGCAGCGGGTCGACGCGTCGTCGGCGGCGCTCGCCGCGCGCGTTCAGGTAGTCGAACTCGAGGCGGTGGCCGGATGCCACGGCCCGGCGCACGGTCGCGAGCGACTCGTCGGCCGACTCCTCGGCCACCGCGAGCCGGCTGGGTGCGGCGGACGCCCCCGCGCGCAGCTTCTGGGTCAGCGCCGCGAGCGAGGCGCTGCCGGCGTTCTCGGGCAGCGCCGAGAGGTACTGCAGCCCCGCGATGAGCGCGGCGGCCTCGCGCGCGGACAGCCGGGGCGCGTCGTCGATGGCGACGTGGTGCACGATGACGATGACGTCGTCATCCTCGAAGGCGTCCCAGTCGATGTCGAAGAGGTCGTTGGGCTGGTACGTGCCCGTCGCGCCGGGCAGGCCCGAGGTCGCGATGAGCATGACCGCATCGCGGATCTCCTGCTCGCCGACGCCGAAATGCGCGGCGGCGTCGGCGACGTCGACCACGCGCTGCTCGAGCAGGTACGGCACGAGCGAGAGCAGGAAGACGAGCTTGTCGGGTGCGCGCACGCCCGCAGGCCGCCGCGCGGACGGTCCGCTCATGCCGCTCCTCCCCCGCGGTGGGCCGACACGACCGCTTCGAGCCGCTCCCGCACCGCGTCGCGCAGCGACGCCGGTGCGAGCACGCGGACCTCGGGCCCGTACGAGGCGAGCTCGTCGGCGAAGATCGCCGCGTCGGTGTAGTGCAGGCGGATGACGCCGGCGTCCTCGTCGGACGCGACGGCGCGCTTGCCGAGCCTGACCTCCGCGTCGGAGCCCGCGCGCACGGCGAGGTCGGCGGCGTTCGCGAGCCGCAGTTCCTGCAGGTCGGCGAGCACGCGGTCCTGGATGTCGGCGGGCGGCGGGTCGAAGGGCGCGCCCGGCAGCGTCTGCACATCACCGACGATCCGGGAGAGCAGGAACGTCCGCCCGGCGGCCGCGTCGACGTCGCGTCCGTGCAGGTGCCAACGCCCCTCGTGCAGCACGACCGCGTACGGCTCGACCGTGCGCACGCGCGGCGCCTGCTCGCCCGGCTTGAGGTAGCGGAAGCGCACCCGCTGGCGCTTGTCGAGGGCCTGCCGGATCGGCTCGAACGCGGCCTCCCGCACGCGCAGTCGCGGCGCGTACCCGATCACGGGCTCGCGCGGCTCGATGCCGAGCGAGCGCAGCTTGGTGAGCGCGCGCTGCGAGTCGGACGACAGCGACGCCTCGCGCCACACTTCGGCGGCCAGGCCGAGCAGCGCGAGCTCGTCGGGCGTGAACCGCACGTCGACGGGCAGGTCGTACGGGCCCTTCGGGATGCGGTAGCGCAGCGCCTGGTTGTCGCCCGGCCGGTCGGGCGACTCGACCGTCTCGAGGGGGATGCCGAGCTCGCGGATGTCGTCCTTGTCGCGCTCGAACTGCCGCTCGAGGTTCGCGTTCCCGCCGCGCGGATCGTAGCGTTCGGCGTACCCGCGGACCGTCGAGAGGATCTCGGCCTTCAACAGCCCCGTCTCGGTCGCGAGCAGCGCGAGGACGAGGCTGAACAGCCGGTCCTCGACCGGGATCCTCGGCTCCCCCGAGCGCTTGGAAGACGCCACGTCAGCGATCATACTGAAGCGCTCGCAGCGGCACGGCGGCCGCGAGCCGTCACACCACGCCGAGGATGTCGATCACGAAGAACAGCGTCGCACCCCCGGGGACGGTGCCGGTGCCGGCCTCGCCGTATCCGTCCTCCGGCGCGACGACCACGCCGACCTGCGAACCGACGGGCTGGCCGATGACCGCCTCGGCGAAGCCGGGGATGACCTCCGATTCGGCGTCGTCGCTCACGACGAACGATGCGGGACCGCCCTGCTCCCAGCTGGAGTCGAAGACCGAGTTGTCGTCCCAGAGCACGCCCGTGTAGTGCACGACGACCCGGTCGCCCGACTCGACCTCCTCGCCGTGCCCCCGCTTGAGGACCTCGACCTCGGTGGTCTCGAACGGCTCCCCCTCGGGAACGGTGATGCCGGGCCGGCCGTCGGGCGCGATCACGACCGCCGGGAAGCCGTCGCGCGTGAGCTGCGGAGCGCCGTTCGCCCGCGAGAGGAACGCCTTGCGGACGTCGAAGACCACCACGAGGCTGTCGTCGGCGCCGATGCCGAACGAGGCGTTGCCCTCGTCGCCGAACGCGTCGGCAGGCGGCACGACGGCGACCACGCGCGAGCCCTCGCTCGCGCACGAGAGACCCTTGCGCAGGCCCGGGAGGGTGTTCTCGCCGAGCAGCACGGGCAGCGCCTCCTCGTCGCCGAAGCCCTGCGGCTCCTGGATCTCCTCGCCCGTGGCGCCGTTGTACACGGCGAGGCCGACGAGCGCCTGCTGTCCCGCGACGAGACGTTCGCCGTCGCCCTCGATCACCTCGGTGCACTGCGTCGTCTCGGGGGCGAGGGGCGTCGGGAAGTCCACGCGCGGCGCCTCGCCGAATTCCCCGGTCACCTCGATCAGGTCGGA
>DASTQT010000339.1:0-6664 GCA_035761605.1 Agromyces sp.
CGATCTGCCCCGTCCAGCCGAGGTCGGAGAACAGGATGTACAGCGGCACGACGCCGAGCTGCATGGGCACGGCCATGGTCGCGACCACGAAGACGAGCAGTGCCTTCGAGCCCGGGAACCGGAGCTTCGCGAACGCCCAGCCGGCGAGCGTCGAGGTGACGACGACGGATGCCGCGATCAGCGCCGAGCTGATGATCGAGTTCCACAGCGCGGGCCAGAAGTTCACGGCCGGGTCGTTCACGACGGTGGTCGCGTTGGCGAGGAAGTTGCCGCCGGGCCACCACGAGAAGTCCTGGTCGTTGATCGTCGTGGAGTCGCCGGACCCGATGAGGAACGACCAGTAGAACGGGAACACCGAGCCGATCAGCACCACCACGAGGCCCGCGTAGACCCAGAAGCCTGCGCGACGGCCCTTGATGCGCGTCGTGCGGTCGCCTCGGCGCCTGGGCGCTCGCGGGGAACCGGACTCGGCGGGACCGGACGCGGGGAGGCCGGACTCGGAGAGGCTGGACTCGACGACGGTCGGCGCGGCGGGGGAGTTCGAGGAGCTCATGCGCGCACTCCCTTCTTCTTCGTGCCGGCGTTCGGGTTGCGGGTTCCCTCGCCCCGGACGAGCGAGCGGGTCACCATGAGGTTGATGAGGCCGATGACCAGGATGATCAGGAACAGGATCCACGCCAGCGCCGCCGCGCGACCGAAGTTCCACTCGCCCCAGCCGATGTTGTAGAGGAACAGCGTGATCGTGAGCCACTGCTGTGCGGGACCGCCCTCGCCGGTGTTGTCGAACATGCGCGGCTCGTCGAAGATCTGCAGGCCGCCGATCGTCGAGGTGATGATGACGAAGACGAGGGTGGCCTTGAGCGAGGGCAGCGTGATGCTGGTGAACTGCCGGAACGCGCCAGCGCCGTCGACGGTGGCGGCCTCGTAGTAGTCGCGGGGGATCGCCTGCATGGCGGCGAGCAGGATCAGGGTGTTGTAGCCGGTCCAGCGGAAGTTGACCATCGTGGCGATGGCGACATGGCTCCAGAACGGGTCCTTGTGCCACGGGATGGCCGTCAGGCCGAGGTCGGTGAGCACGTTGTTCACGAGGCCGTGGTTGTCGCCGAACATGTTGCTGAAGATGAGGGCGACGGCGACCGGGGCCATGACGAAGGGCACGAGCACGCTCATGCGCCAGAACGTCCTGGCCCGGATGTTGCGGTCGAGCATCGCGGCGATGAACACGGCGGCGATCAGCTGCGGCACGCTCGAGAGCAGGAAGATGCTGAAGGTGTTGCGCAGCGCGGTCCAGAACTGCGGGTTCTGGAGGATCCAGACGTACTGGTCGAAGCCGATGAACTCGCCGGAGTTTCGGACCAGGTCCCAGTCCATGAACGAGATGACGGCCGTGTACGCGATGGGGAACAGCCCCACGATCGCGAACATGATGAAGAAGGGGGAGATGTAGAGGAAGGGCGAGACCTTCAGGTCCCAGCGGCTCAGGTGCTGGCGGAACGAGAGCACCCGTACGGGGCGGTCCGCGTGCTCGGCCGGCGCGGTCTGGGGCGCCGGCGCCGGGGGGCGCGTTTGCGTCGTGGTCACGATGGCTCCGTCTCAGGGGGCGAGGTGGGTGCGGCGGGAGTGGGTGTGCGGGCCGGGTCGTCCGGCCCGCACACCCGGCCGGACTAGAAGGCCTCGACCTCGGAGACCCAGGTGTTCCACGAGGTCTGCTGGTCCTCGGCGCCGTCGAAGACGCGGTTCACCGCGTTCTGGAGCGCGTCGTGGTACTTGAAGTAGTCGGCGTCCTTGTACGGGGCGACGGTCACGGCGGCGGCGCGGCTCGAGAGGATCTCACCGGTCGGCGCTGCGTTGAAGTAGTCGTTCGTCGCGCTCGCGAGCTCGTCGCCCTCGAGGGCGTCGAGCTGGCTCGGGAAGGTGCCCGCGTTGGCGAAGGCCTTCATCTGCGTCTCGGGGCTGGTGAGCCAGTCCGCGAGCTCGAGTGCGGCTTCCACGTTCTCGCCGTCGGCCGGCACCGTGAGGTACGAGCCGCCCCAGTTGCCGCCGCCGTTCGGGAAGACGTCGGCGATGTCCCAGCCGGTGACCTCGGCGGCGTTGCCCGAGATGACGCCGAGCATCCAGCCCGGGCACAGCATCGTGGCGAACTCGCCGTTGGCCATCGAGGCGAACCAGTCGTCGGACCACTGGCCGGAGTAGGCCGAGTTCGGGATGGCGCGCTCGACGACGAGCTGGTACGCCTCCTCGATCTCGGGGTTCTCGGTGGCGATGACGGTGCCGTCCGGCTCCGAGTACGTGTACTCGATCTGGTTCACGATGCCCTGGAGCACCGAGTTGGCCGAGTCGATCATCGGCTTGCCGGTGGCCGCGCGGTACTGGTCGGCGACGTCGAGGAAGTGCTCCCAGTCGCCGTCGAACAGCGCGGCGACCTCGGCGCGGTCGGTCGGGAGGCCGGCGGCCGCGAAGAGGTCGGACCGGTAGCAGATGCCCTGCGGGCCGATGTCGGTGCCGAAGCCCACGAGGCGGCCGTCGGCGTCGGTCGCAGCGGCCTCCTTCCAGTCGAGCCAGCGGCCCTTGACGCTGTCGGGCGCCTCGGCGAGCAGGTCGGAGTACTGCATGGCCTCGGCGAACCAGTCGATCTCGACCGCCTCGATGTCGGCCAGGCCGCCCTTGCCGAGCTTCTGGAAGTAGTTGGCGCGCGCGTCGCCGGACTCGGCGGCGCGGTTGTGCACGATCGTGACGTCGGGGTGCTCGTCCATGTACTCCTGGAGGAGCTCGTCGGTGTAGCCGAAGTCGTTGAACGTGGCGATCGTCAGCTCGACGGGGCCGTCGGCGTCGGCGGTCTGGTCGCCGGCGGCGCAGCCGGTGGCGATGAGGGCGAAGGATGCGGCGCCGGCGACGGCCGCGAGCGCCTTGGTGCGTCGTGAAAGATTCACGGTCACTCCCTTGTGTGCGTGGATGGGTGTTTGCAGGGCGCTCGTGAGCGCGCGTCGATCTCCTGTGAGAGCGCTCTCACGATGCGGTTTCCGATGGTAGGGACATCCCCGTGCTCATGTCAAGAGAGCGCTCTCACGAACTTGTCGAATCACCCGATCCCGACTCGGATGGCGCGCGGCCGGCCTGCAGGAAGCGCAGGGCGGACGCGGATGAAACGGAGGGTCCGCTCCCGGCGTACTCGGAGGCGCGCGGGTTACCGTTTCCGCGTGCCCCGACCTCTGCTCCTCGCCGGACTCGCCGCCGCCATCGCGGTCGGTGCGACCGGCTGCGCCGGCATCCCGCCCCTGCCGCCGCAGGCGTCGGTCGGCACCGTGTCGCCCGACCAGCAGCGCGGGGGAGAGACCGCGCCGGCGACCCCCGAGGCGGAGGAACCCGACGACGCGTCCGACGCGCCCGAGGCCGATCCGGTCCAAGACGTCCAGGTCGACGTCGCGACCGACCCCCGAGTCGTCGCACAGGTCGACTATGTGCTCCAATACTGGTCGGACTACAACGACGAGGAGTGGGGCGTGCTCGAGCGCAACGACTGCGTGAACTTCGCCAGCCAATCGCTGGTGGTGCGCGGCTGGGAGCAGTCGGGCCAGTGGTACCACGGCGGCGACCCGTACTCCTCATCGGCGTCGTGGCGCAGTTCGACCGCGATGCGCAACTGGCTTGCGAGCCGTCCCGACCTGGCGACGCCGCTCGACGACAGCGCGCGCGACCAGGTGCAGCTCGGCGACCTCGTCCAGTTCGACTGGGACAACTCCGGAGACCGCGACCACACCGGCGTCGTGACCCGCATCGAACGGTCCGCCGAGGGCGTGAAGGTGTACTTCGCCGGGCACACGCTCGACAGCGACTACCGCGACGTCGACGTCGCCATCACGCAGGAGCATCCCGGAGCGTCGGTGTACTACTGGCGCCTGGCCGCGTGATGCCGCCTCGCGCCCCGGTCTCCGCACGCGTCCGCAGGAACCGCCTCATCGCCGGTGCGATCGCGCTCGCGGTCGTCCTCGGCGGCTCGATCACGGCCGCGGCGCTGCTCGTCGCGGGTGGCGGCGAGGGCGTGAACCCCGCAGCATCCGCATCGGTCGACCCGACGCCGATGCCGACGCCGACCCCGACCGCGGAGCGGCCGTCGCCGGTCGCGACGCCGACGCCCGCGCCGGTCGAGACCTTCGATCGGGCTGCGCGCTCCATCGACGACCCCATGAGCATCTGGGTCGTCGTCGACAAGCTGCGCCCGCTCCAGCCCATGGACTTCGAGCCGACCGACCTCGTGTCGGTGCCGGTCGCGCACACCTGGGAACCGCTCCTGCGCCAGGAGGCCTCGAACGCGGTCGTCGCGCTGTTCGCCGCGGCGAAGGCGGAGGCCGGGCTCTCGCTCGCCTCGAACAGCGCCTACCGCTCGTACGCCGCGCAGCAGAACGTGTACGTCGGCGACGACGAGCTGACGGCCCGCCCGGGGTTCAGCGAGCACCAGACCGGGCTGTCGATCGACATCGGCGCCGAGTCGGGCACGTGCTCGATCGAGGTGTGCTTCGCCGACCTGCCCGAGGGCCAGTGGCTGCGCGACAACGCGCACCGCTTCGGGTTCATCCTCCGCTACCCGGCCGACAAGCAGGCGGTGACCGGGTACCAGTTCGAGCCGTGGCACTTCCGGTACGTCGGGGTCGACCTCGCCGAGGAGATGCGCGCGACGGGCGTGACGACCCTCGAGGAGTTCTTCGGCCTCCCGGCCGCGCCGGCCTACCAGTAGGGCTGCGGGCGGGGCGCGGCGGGCGTAGGCTGCCGCAGTGGCCGACAGTGCGATGACCCCTGAGCGGATGGCGCGTCCGCCCGCCAGACGCGGCGGGAACGGCCTGCAACTCGGCCTGTTGATCCTCAACCAGCTGCTCGCGGGCGTGGGCGTGGCGACGGGCATGGCGCTCGCGGCGATCCTGGTGACCGAGCTGACGGGCGCCGAGGCGCTCGGCGGGTTGTCGCAGTCGTCGAGCGTGCTCGGCGCCGCGATCGCCGCCGTGCCGCTGGCGCGCCTCGCGGTGCGGTCGGGCCGGCACGTCGCGCTCGCGACGGGGTACGCGTGCTCGGCCGTCGGCGCGGTGCTCGTGGTGACCGCCGCGGCGACGGGGTTCGTCGTCGTCGTGTTCCTCGGGCTCGCGATGTTCGGCGTGGCCACCGCGGCCGGCCTCCAGGCGCGCTTCGCGGCGACGGAGGTCGCCACCCCCGGGTTCGAGGCGCGCTCGATGTCGCTCGTGCTCTGGGCGACCACGATCGGCTCGGTGGCCGGGCCGCTGCTCTCGTCGACCGGCGACGAGCTCGGCCGCGCGGTGGGCCTGCCGCCGCTCGTCGGGCCGTTCGTGCTGTCGGGCACGGTGTTCGCGATCTCCGGGCTCATCGCGGCGTTCGCACTGCGGCTGCCACGCGCCGGGCACCTCGAGTCGGACGCGGGGGCGGCCGGGTCCGACGCCGCGATCGGGTCGTGGGCGGCGCTCCGCACGGCGTTCGCCGACCGTCGAGCACGCCTCGCGATCCTCGCGATCGTGTGCTCGCACACCGTCATGGTGGGCGTGATGGTCATGACGCCCGTGCACATGACCCACCACGGCCTGCCGATCGCGCTGGTCGGCGTCGTCATCAGCATCCACATCCTCGGCATGTTCGGCGCGAGCCCGATCATGGGATGGCTCGTCGACCGCATCGGCGCGACCCGGGTGATCGCCATGGGCGGGGTCATCCTGCTCATCGCCACGACGCTCGGCATCGTGGCTGGCGACTCGATGGCGCTCATCCCCGTCGCGCTCGGCCTGCTCGGCCTGGGTTGGTCGGCCGGGCTGATCGGCGGGTCGACGCTGCTCACGACGAGCGTGCCCGCCGCGATGCGGGTGCCGTTGCAGGGTGCGACGGACGCCGCGATGAACGTCGCGGCCGCGACATCCGCCGCCCTCTCGGGGCTGGTGCTGGGCTTCGCGGGGTTCGCGGGCGTGAACGTGGTCGCGATCCTCGTGCTCGTGCCGCTCGTGCTCGCGGGCGTCGCCGTCGCGCGCGCCTCCGGGCAGCCCGCCGCCTGACGCGGCAGCCTCGACGCGTGGGTGGACAGGCGTTCATCTTCCTCCCAGCCCTCGCGAGGGATCCTCACAAGGACGCGTGATGTGCTGTCGTGTCCCCCTGAATGCCGACACGGAAACCCCCATTCCCTCGTGCCCAAGAACTCCAAGAACTTCTCCCTGCCCGATTTCCGGCGCTCCACCTTCCGCGCACCCGATCCCGAGGTTGCGCGCGCGTTCGACCTGACGCTGACGACCGCGCCGGAGGCGCCCGACGCCGACGCGGAGCGTCGTCGCGCCGCGTCCGTCGCGGCGGTGCTCGCCGACCTCGACCTGCCGGACGTCGCGCCCGAGGCGCCCGCTCGCCGCCGCTCGACGGCGCTGCCCGTGCCGGAGCGCGGCGACGCGTCGGCGTCGTCAGCGGCCGACCAGCGCGCGCCCGCGTCGCCGACCGAGGTGCCGGCGAACGAGCCCGACGACGCGGACGGCGCCGACGACCGACCGACCGCGAGCACCGAGCCGCCGGCCGACCGCGACGGCGTCGCGGCCCCCGCCCACCCGCGCCACCGCGCCGACCGCGTCGGCAACCGCCGACCGTCGAGCGGCCTGCGCCGCGCGCTGGCGCTCGGCGCCGCCGCGACCGT
>DASTQT010000340.1:0-3241 GCA_035761605.1 Agromyces sp.
TGCGACCGGAGCGTCTGCAGGATCAGCCGCCCCGGGGGCACCTCGATCTGCTCGAGCCGGTTGACGGTCAGGTGCGCGCGGCCGCTCGCCGTGCGCCACGTGCGGGAGTCGCGCGGACCGTTCGGCAGCACGAATCCGCCCTTCCGGCGGACGTCGTCGTTGAAGTGCTCGAAGCCCGGGACGACGCGGCTGATGTGATCGCGGATCACGTCGTAGTCGCGCACCATGCCCTCCCAGTCGATGTCGACGCGGTCGCCGAGCGTCGCGCGTGCGATCCCCGCGACGATCGCGACCTCGCTGCGCACGTCGTCGCCGACGGGCGGGATGCTGCCGTGCGAGGCGTGCACGGCGCACACGCTGTCCTCGACCGAGACGAACTGCGCGCCCGTCTCCTGCAGGTCGACCTCGGTGCGACCCAGCGCGGGCAGGATCAGCGCCTCCTCGCCCGTGACGACGTGCGACCGGTTGAGCTTGGTCGAGACCTGCACGCTGAGCCGGGCGCCGCGCATGGCCGCCTCGGCCGCGGCGGTGTCGGAGATCGCGCCGACGAAGTTGCCGCCGAGCGCGACGAACACCTTCACGCGGCCGTCCTGCAGGGCGTGCAGCGAGTCGACGGCGTCGAGGCCGTGCGCGCGGGGCGGCTCGAAGCCGAACTCGCGGCCGAGCGCGTCGAGGAACGCATCGGGCATCCGCTCCCAGATGCCCATGGTGCGATCGCCCTGCACGTTGCTGTGCCCGCGGATCGGCGACGCGCCCGCTCCGGGCCGGCCGATGTTGCCGCGCAGCAGCAGAAGGTTCACGACCTCCTTGATGGTGTCGACCGCCCGGCGCTGCTGCGTGAGGCCCATCGCCCAGGTGATGATCACCCGGTCGGCGGCGAGATAGCGGGCAGCGAGGTCGTCGATCTCCTCGCCCGTGAGCCCGGTCGCCCGCAGCACCTCGGCCTCGTCGAGCCCGGCGAGGTGCGCGGCGAACGCGTCGAGGCCTACGGTGTGCTCGGCGAGGAAGTCGTGGTCGAGCACCGTGCCGGGTGCGGCGGCCTCCGCGGCGAGCACGCGCTTCGAGACCGCCTGCAGCAGCGCCTGGTCGCCGCCCGACCGGATCTGGTACAGCCGGTCGGCGATCGGCGTGCCGCGCCCGATGAGCCCACGGACCTTCTGCGGGTTCCTGTAGCGCGCGAGACCGGCCTCGGGCAGCGGGTTCACCGAGACGACCGAGCCGCCGCTCCGCTTGGTCTCCTCGAGGGCGGAGAGCATGCGCGGATGGTTCGTGCCCGGGTTCTGGCCCATGACGATGACGAGGTCGGCCTTCCCGAAGTCGTCGTACGCGATCGTCGACTTGCCCACGCCGATGACCTCGTTCAGGGCCGTGCCGGTGGACTCGTGGCACATGTTCGAGCAGTCGGGCAGGTTGTTCGTGCCGAACGCGCGGACGAACAGCTGGTACACGAACGCGGTCTCGTTCGCCGTGCGGCCGCTCGTGTAGAACGCGGCCTCGTCGGGCGAGTCCAGCTCGCGCAGCCGCTCGCCGATGAGCTCGAACGCGCGGTCCCAGCCGATCGGCTCGTAGTGGTCGGCGCCCGCGGGCTTGTACACGGGCTCGACGAGACGGCCCTGCTGACCGAGCCAGTACTCCGTGGCATCCTGCAGCGACGAGAGCGGATGGCTCGCCCAGAACTCGCGGGGAACCGTGAGCGGCGTCGCCTCCCACGTGATGGCCTTCGCGCCGTTCTCGCAGAACTCGAGCGCATTGCGGTGGCCGGGATCGGGCCACGCGCAGCTCATGCAGTCGAACCCGTCCCTCTGGTTGACGTCGAGGAGCAGCCGTGCTGCGCGGACCGGCCCGAGCTCGCGGATGGTCGACTGGAGCGTACGCACGACCGCCTCGGCGCCCACCGCCTCGTGCTTCGGCGGGCCGACGACGAGGTCGGGGTAGTCCGCGCGCTCCGGGATCCGCCGGCTCACGCGGCGGCCTCCCGCCGGATGCGGTGATCGCCCGAGTAGACGACCATTGAGCCGCCGCGCACGAAGCCCGCGAGCGTGAGCCCGACCTCGTTCGCGAGGTCGACGGCGAGCGACGACGGCGCCGAGACCGCCGCGACCACCGGGATGCCGGCCATCGACGCCTTCTGCGCGAGCTCGAAGCCCGCGCGTCCGGAGAGCACGAGCACGGTCCCCGCGAGCGGCAGGCGGCCCTCCCGCACGGCCCAGCCGACGACCTTGTCGACCGCGTTGTGCCGCCCGACGTCCTCGCGCACCACGAGCACCTCGTCGCGCTCGATGTCGACGAGCGCCGCCGCGTGCAGCCCGCCCGTGCGCTCGAACGTCGCCTGCTCGGTGCGCATGCGGTCGGGGAGGCCCACGAGCCACGACGGGTCGACCGCGACGGGGTCGTCGGCGACCGGATGGACCGAGCGCGAGCGCACGGCATCGATGCTGTCCTTGCCGCACAGCCCGCACGCGCTCGTCATGGTGAGCGCATGCCGCGCGCTGTCGGGCAGGACGATGCCGGGCGCGACGGTCACGTCGATCACGTTGAACTCGCCCTCGCCGGTCGGCTCGCCCGCGCAGTGCCGCGCCGCGAGCACGTCGTCGCGCCGGCGCACCACGCCCTCCGACACGAGCAGGCCGAGCGCGAGCTCGACGTCGTGCCCCGGCGTGCGCATGGTCACGGCGAGCGCGCGCCCGCGGACGCGCACCTCGAGCGGCTCCTCGGCGGTCAGCTCGTCCTCGCGTCGCGAGACCCGCTCGCCGAACGTGTATCGGGTGACGCGTCGGCGCGCCGTGATCCGGGCCATGCCCGCCATCCTCTCACCCGATTCGGCCGCCGGCGTCGCGGAGTAGCATCGGCGGCATGGACGTCGAGGTCGTGCGCAGCGGCGGGATCGCGGGGCTGCGGCTCTCGTGGACGGTGATCGTCGAGGACCAGCCCGATCCCGAGGAATGGGTGCTGCTCATCGAGCGGCTCCCGTGGAGCGAGACGTCGCCCGCGCCGCTGGAGCCCGACCGGTACAGCTACCGGATCCGTTGCGCGCCCCATGAGGCGACGCTCGCGGAGCGCCAGGTGACAGGCCCGTGGCGCGACCTCGTCGACCGGGTGCGGGATGTCGCGGAGCCCGAGCGCGTGCCGTCGCGGCCGGCGAGCGGCCGCCGCCCGCCTGCGCCACGGCCCGGCGAGGACCGCCCCGACCTCAGGTCGCGCTGAGCTCGCCGCGCACGATCGAGTCGCCCGAGTGCGCCGG
>DASTQT010000341.1:0-4573 GCA_035761605.1 Agromyces sp.
CGAGCTGGTGCGGCAGGTTGCGCACGAAGCCGACGGTGTCGGCGATCGTGTACACGCGGCCGTCGGCCGTCGTGATCCGGCGCACGGTCGCGTCGAGCGTCGCGAACAGGGCGTTCTCGACGAGCACGCCGGCGCCGGTGATGCGGTTGAGCAGGCTCGACTTGCCGGCGTTCGTGTACCCGGCGATGGTCACCGACGGCACCGCGTTGCGCCGGCGGTTCGCCCGCTTCGCGTCGCGTGCCGGCTTCATGCCCGCGATCTGCTTGCGCAGGCGTGCCATGCGGGAGTGGATGCGGCGGCGGTCGAGCTCGATCTTCGTCTCACCGGGACCACGGGAGCCCATGCCCGCACCAGCGCCGCCGACCTGGCCGCCGGCCTGGCGGGACATCGACTCACCCCAGCCGCGAAGCCTCGGAAGCAGGTACTCGAGCTGCGCGAGCTCGACCTGCGCCTTGCCCTCCCGGCTCTTGGCGTGCTGGCTGAAGATGTCGAGGATCACGGCGGTGCGGTCGATGACCTTGACCTTCACCGCGTCCTCCAGGGCACGGCGCTGGCTGGGCGCGAGCTCGGTGTCGGCCACGACCGTGTCGGCGCCGAGCGCCGCGACGATGTGGCGCAGCTCCTCGGTCTTGCCGCGGCCGAGGTACGTCGAGGGGTCGGGGTGCGGGCGGCGCTGCAGCACACCGTCGAGCACGCGTGCGCCGGCCGTCTCGGCGAGGGCCGCGAGCTCGCGCAGCGAATTCTCGGCGTCCTCGAGCGAGCCCTGCGGGTACACGCCGATGAGCACGACGTTCTCGAGGCGCAGCTGCCGGTACTCGACCTCGGTGACATCCTCGAGCTCGGTCGAGAGGCCGACGCGGCGGAGCGCCGCACGCGCCTCGCGGTCGTACTGCTCGCCGTCGAAACCGTCGCCGTCGTCGCCGGGCAGCCCCTGCCGCTGGATCGACGCGGCGTCGGATGCCCCGAACCGGGACACCCCCGCGCGCACGTCGGCGCTTCGGAGCACGCGCTCGACCGCGTCGTCGTTGGTGTCGTGTTCCGCGTCGTTCATCTCGTCCAGCCTACTTCCGTTCGTGCGATAGGTTCCCCTGTATGCCGCAGGAGCACTACTTCTCGTCGAAGCCCGCCGACGACGACGCGCTCCGCACCGTGACGGTGCGTCTCGCCGGCCGCGAGCTCCAGGTGCTCACCGCCGGCGGGGTGTTCAGTCCCGGTCACGTCGACCTCGGCACGCGCGTCCTGCTCGACGAGGTACCGGGGCCGCCCGCGACGGGCCACGTGCTCGACCTCGGCGCGGGGTGGGGTCCGGTGGCGCTCACCCTCGGCCTCGAGGCGCCGCATGCCACGGTGTGGGCGGTCGACGTCAACGAGCGTGCGCTCGACCTCGTCCGCCGCAACGCGGCGCGCGTGGGGCTCTCGAATGTCAACGCCGCGCTGCCCGACGATGTTCCCGACGAGGTCCGGTTCGCCGCGATCTGGTCGAACCCGCCGATCCGGATCGGCAAGGCCGAGCTGCACGAGCTGCTCCGCCGCTGGCTGCCCCGCCTCGACGCCGGCGCGACCGCGTGGCTCGTCGTCCAGAAGAACCTCGGCGCCGACTCGCTGCAGCGCTGGCTCGCCGAGGACCTCGGCGACGGATGGCGCGTCGAGCGCGCCGCGACGGCCAAGGGGTTCCGGGTGCTCGCGGTCACGCGCGAGCGCTGACGCGTTCAGGCGAGGCTGAGCACGCCGTCGAACACGAGCTCGGCCGGGCCCGAGAGCAGGACATGCTCGCCGTCGGGCTCGGCGACCATGCGCACGCCGACGACGCCACCGGGAACCTGCACGACCCAGTCGTCGGGCGCCGCCTCGCCGGCCCAGTACCGGACGGCGAGCGCCGACGCGACGGCACCGGTGCCGCACGAGAGGGTCTCGCCGGAGCCGCGCTCGTGCACGCGCATGCGGATGCGCCCGCGTCCGCCCTCGACGAGCGGCTCGGCGGGCACCACGAACTCGACGTTCGCGCCGGCCTGCGGCTCGGGGTCGAGGATCGGCAGGTACGCGAGGTCGAGGCCGTCGAGCTCGTCGTCGTCGGCGAGCGCCACGACGATGTGCGGGTTGCCGACGTCGATGCCCAGTCCGGGGCGCGCGGCGTGCAGGTTCTTCGCGCGCACGAGCGGCTCGCCGCCGTCGAGGCGCCATACGCCGAGGTCGGCCTCGAAGTTGCCGTTGCCGAGCTCGCGCACGCGCCGCACGCCCGCGCGCGTGCCGATCGCGATCCACTCGCCGTCGCCGAGCTCGACCAGCCCCTGGTCGATGAGGTAGCGCGTGAACACCCGGATGCCGTTGCCGCACATCTCCGACGGGCTGCCGTCGGCGTTCCAGTAGTCCATGAACCACGCGGCATCCGGATCCTCCGCGATCGCGGCCGCGCCGTCGACGAGCCGGTCCGAGCGCACCGCGCGGATGAGCCCGTCGCCGCCGACGCCGAAGTGGCGGTCGCACACCGCGGCGATCTGCGCTGGAGTGAGCTGGAGGTCGCCCTCGGGGTCGCTGAAGAGCACGAAGTCGTTGCCCGTGCCGTGGCCCTTGGTGAAGCGCAGATCGAACGCCATCCCCTCAGTCTAGGGATGGCGCGGGGCCCCTCCGGTCAGTCGGGTGCCGCTTGGCGGGCGACCTCGGCCGCGACCGCGGCGCGGTCGTCGGCGTCGACGACGGATGCCGCGGCGTACCGCTTGAACCAACCCACCTGCCGACGCGCATACGTGCGCGTGAGCGCCTGCGTCTCGGCGATCGCGTCGGCCTCCCCGAGGCGACCATGGACCTGTGCGAGCGCCTGCGCGTAGCCGATGGCCTTGCGCGCCGTGACGCCGCGCTCGAGCCCGGCCGGGATGAGCGCGCGCACCTCGTCGAGCAGCCCGTCGCGCCACATCGCCGCGGCGCGCGCGTCGAGGCGCTCGACGAGGCTCGCCCGCTCGGCCCGGAGGTGCACGATGCGGTGCGGACGCCAGGCGACCGGCTCGTCGGGCAGCCGCGCGGCCTTGGGCTCGCCGGTGAGCTCGATGACCTCGAGCGCGCGCACGATGCGGCGCCCGTTCTGCGGGTCGACGCTCGCGGCGGTCTCGGCGTCGAGCTCGCGCAGGCGGCGGTGGAGCAGCCCCGGGCCGACCTCGTCGAGCTCGCGTTCGAGCCGGGCGCGGATCGCGGCATCCGTCCCCGGGAACCGGAGGTCGTGGATGACGCTGGAGACGTAGAGCCCGGATCCGCCCGTGAGCAGGGCCACGCCGCCTCGCGCCGAGATCTCGTCGATCGTGCGGCGAGCGTCGGCCTGGTATGCGGCGACGGAGGCCTCGTCGGCGACCTCGAGCACGTCGAGCAGGTGGTGCGGCACGCCCTCGCGCTCGCCGGGCGGGAGCTTGGCGGTGCCGATGTCCATGCCGCGGTAGAGCTGCATGGCGTCGGCGTTGACCACCTCGGCGGGCCGGCCGGTCGACGTGATCGCGGCCGCGAGGTCGAGTGCGAAGCGGGACTTGCCCGTGCCGGTCGCCCCGACGATCGCGATCAGGGTCACGTCAGCGTTGGCCGTCGGACGGATCGTAGATCGGCACGGTGCCGACGCCCGGCGAGGTCAGCGGTTCGGACGCGATCCGGAGCGTCGGGAGTCCGAGCGAGACGCGGCCCGTCGCGGATGCCTCGGCTCCCGGCGCGGCGGGCACGCCGCAGCTCTCGGCCTGCGCCCGATCCCATGCGTCGCCGGCGCGCGTGCGGCGGATGGGCAGCGGCGCGCCGTCGGGCGAGTCGGCGAGGAGGTGGAACGGTGCGGCCTGCGTGATCGTGACGGAGACGACGTCGCCGGGCCGCGGCAGCTCGGATCCCTCGGGCACCTCGAAGTGCACGAGCCGGCTGTCTTCCGCGCGACCACTGAGGCGGTGCGTCTCGGCATCCTTCTTGCCCTCGCCCGTGGAGACGAGCACCTCGACCGGACGGCCGACGAGCGCCTGGTTCTCCTCCCACGAGATGCGCTCCTGCAGCGCGATCAGGCGGTCGTAGCGTTCCTGCACGACCTCCTTGGGCACCTGGTCCTCCATGGTCGCCGCGGGCGTCCCGGGGCGGATGGAGTACTGGAAGGTGAATGCGGACGCGAAGCGGGCGGCCTCGACGACGCGGAGGGTTTCCTGGAAGTCCTCCTCGGTCTCGCCGGGGAAGCCGACGATGATGTCGGTCGAGATCGCGGCGTTCGGGATCCGGGCGCGCACGCGGTCGAGGATGCCGAGGAACTTCTCGGATCGGTAGGACCGGCGCATGGCCTTGAGGACGCGGTCGGAGCCCGATTGCAGCGGCATGTGCAGCTGCGGCATGACGGACGGGGTCTCGGCCATCGCGTCGATGACGTCGTCGGTGAACGCGGCCGGGTGGGGGCTCGTGAAGCGGATGCGCTCGAGTCCGTCGATCCCGCCCGCGGCGCGCAGCAGCTTGCCGAACGCCTGGCGGTCGCCGAACTCGACGCCGTAGGAGTTGACGTTCTGCCCGAGGAGGGTGACCTCCATGGCGCCGTCTTCGACGAGCAGGCGGATCTCGTTGAGGATGTCGCCCG
>DASTQT010000342.1:0-3254 GCA_035761605.1 Agromyces sp.
GTGAACCCGTACCTCGCGATGGAGACCTGCGAGGACCTGGTCCGCTCGGGTGTGCTGGCGAGCGTGACGCCCGAACAGGCCGTCCGCAACGTCATCACCGCGCTCGGCAAGGGCGTGCTGAAGATCATGTCGAAGATGGGCATCTCGACGATCTCGTCGTACGCGGGCGCGCAGGCGTTCGAGGCGGTGGGTCTCTCCGACGAGTTCATCGACGAGTACTTCACGGGCACCACCTCCAAGCTCGGCGGGGTCGGCATCGACGTGATCGCGGCCGAGAACCTCGCGCGCCACGCCGTCGCGTACCCGGCGGACGCCGCGGTGCGGGCGCACGAGCGCCTGCAGACCGGCGGCGAGTACCAATGGCGCCGCGACGGCTCGCCGCACCTGTTCAACCCCGAGACCGTGTTCCGCCTGCAGCACTCGACTCGGAACCGCCGGTACGACGTCTTCCGCGAGTACACCGAGCTCGTCGACTCGCAGGCCGAGCAACTCATGACGCTCCGCGGCATGTTCGCACTGCGCACGGGCGTCCGCACGCCCGTGCCGATTGACGAGGTCGAGCCGGTCGAGTCGATCGTCAAGCGGTTCTCCACCGGGGCGATGAGCTACGGCTCGATCTCCAAGGAGGCGCACGAGACGCTCGCGATCGCCATGAACCGGCTCGGCGCGAAGTCGAACACCGGTGAGGGCGGCGAGGACCTCGACCGCCTCCTCGACCCCGAGCGTCGCAGCGCGATCAAGCAGGTGGCATCCGGTCGCTTCGGCGTCACGAGCATGTACCTCACGCACGCCGACGACATCCAGATCAAGCTGGCCCAGGGCGCCAAGCCCGGCGAGGGCGGCCAGCTGCCGCCGACGAAGGTGTACCCGTGGGTGGCCCGCACGCGTCACGCGACCGCGGGCGTCGGCCTCATCTCGCCGCCACCGCACCACGACATCTACTCCATCGAAGACCTCAAGCAGCTGATCTTCGACCTCAAGCGTGCGAACCCCGGGGCGCGCATCCACGTCAAGCTCGTCAGCCAGTCGGGCATCGGCGCGGTCGCGGCCGGCACGGCGAAGGCCCTGGCCGATGTCATCCTCGTCTCCGGCCACGACGGCGGCACGGGCGCGAGCCCGCTGAACTCGCTCAAGCACGCCGGCACGCCCTGGGAGCTCGGCCTCGCCGAGACGCAGCAGACGCTCATGCTGAACGGCATGCGCGACCGCGTCGTCGTGCAGGTCGACGGCCAGCTGAAGACCGGCCGCGACGTCGTCATCGGCGCGCTGCTCGGTGCCGAGGAGTTCGGCTTCGCGACCGCCCCGCTCATCGTCGAGGGCTGCGTCATGATGCGGGTCTGCCACCTCGACACGTGCCCGGTCGGCGTCGCCACGCAGAACCCCGAGCTGCGCAAGCGCTTCACGGGCAAGCCCGAGTTCGTAGTGAACTTCTTCGAGTTCATCGCGCAGGAGGTGCGCGAGTACCTCGCCGAGCTCGGCTACCGCTCCATCGACGAGATCATCGGTCGCCGCGAGCTCCTCGACGTCGACCGCGCGGTCGCGCACTGGAAGGCGTCGGGCCTCGACCTCACGCCGGTGCTCGTGGGCCCCGACTTCCCCGAGTCCGACCCGCGCCGCAACGGCCGCGCCCAGGACCACGAGCTCGACGAGCACTTCGACAACGAGCTCATCCGCCGCAGCCAGCTCGTGCTCGAGCAGGGCGGCCGCATCGAGGTGTCGCTGCCGATCCGCAATACCGAGCGCGCAGTGGGCACCATGCTCGGCCACGAGGTCACGGTCCGCCACGGCGCGCAGGGCCTGCCCACCGGCTCGATCGACGTGACCCTGACCGGTTCCGCCGGCCAGTCGCTCGGCGCGTTCCTGCCGAGCGGCATCACGCTCCGCCTCGAGGGCGACTCGAACGACTACGTCGGCAAGGGACTCTCGGGCGGCCAGATCATCGTCCGCCCGTCGCGCGAGGCCGGCTTCGTCGCCGAGCGCAACGTCATCGCGGGCAACGTGATCGGCTACGGCGCCACGCAGGGCAGCATGTTCATCCGCGGCATCGTGGGCGAGCGGTTCCTGGTGCGCAACTCCGGGGCGACCGCCGTCGTCGAGGGCGTGGGCGACCACGCGCTCGAGTACATGACCGGCGGCCTCGCGCTCATCCTCGGCGCGACCGGCCGCAACCTGGGCGCCGGCATGTCGGGCGGCACCGCCTACGTGCTCGACCTCGCCGAGCCGCGCGTGAACCGCGAGGCGCTCTCGACCGGCGAGCTGCAGCTCCATCCGCTCGGCAGCGCCGACCACGAGATCGTGCGCGACCTGCTCGAGCAGCACCTCGAGCACACCGACTCCGCGGTCGCGGCCACCCTCCTCGCCGAGGGGGATGCCGCGTTCGACCGCTTCACCAAGGTGCTCCCGCGCGACTACGCCGCGGTGCTCCGCACCCGCCAGACCGCCGTCGACGAGGGGCTGGACCCCGACGGCGACGTGGTCTGGACACGACTCCTGGAGGTGACGGGTGGCTGAGGCGACTGTGGTCTGGACTCGAGCTGTGCCCACTGAGTGCGTGGAGGTGACGGGTGGCTGACCCGAAGGGCTTTCTGAAGGTCACCGAGCGCGAGCTGCCCAAGCGGCGGCCCGTTCCGGTGCGCATCATGGACTGGAAAGAGGTCTACGAGCAGGGCGATCCCGCCCAGCTCCGCCGCCAGGCCGGTCGCTGCATGGACTGCGGCATCCCGTTCTGCCATCAGGGCTGCCCGCTCGGCAACCTGATCCCCGAGTGGAACGACCTCATGTGGCGCGGCGAGGGCCGCGCGGCGATCGAGCGCCTCCACGCGACGAACAACTTCCCGGAGTTCACCGGCCGCCTGTGCCCGGCGCCGTGCGAGTCCGCGTGCGTGCTCGGCATCAACCAGCCGGCCGTGACGATCAAGCAGGTCGAGGTCTCGATCATCGACCAGGCGTTCGGCAACGGCTGGGTGCAGCCGCAGCCTCCGGGCCGCCTCACCGGCAAGACGGTGGCCGTGGTGGGTTCGGGGCCGGCGGGCCTCGCGGCCGCGCAGCAGCTCACGCGCGCCGGCCACACGGTCGCCGTGTACGAGCGCGACGACCGCATCGGCGGCCTGCTCCGCTACGGCATCCCCGAGTTCAAGATGGAGAAGCGGGTGCTGGACCGGCGCCTGGCCCAGATGCGGGCCGAGGGCACCGAGTTCCGCACCGGCGCCGACGTCGGTCGCAACATCGACCCCGCCGTGCTGGCCGCCACCTAC
>DASTQT010000343.1:0-7723 GCA_035761605.1 Agromyces sp.
CGCGAGGCCGGTCGCGAGATCGCGATGATCGGCGTCGACGCCGACTTCACCGAGACCGACCCGTCCGTCGCCGACCTCATGCTCACCTCGATCCTCAAGGGCATCGACGTCGGCACCGAGGAGGCCGTGCTCGCCGCGGGCAACGGCGAGTTCGACGCGACGCCGTTCGTCGGCACGCTCGAGAACGACGGCGTGGGCATCGCACCGTTCCACGACTTCGAGGACAAGGTCCCGGCAGAGCTCGCGGGCGAGCTGGAGGACCTCAAGGCCGCCATCATCGCCGGCGACATCGAGGTCGAGTCCTACCTGGCCGAGTAAGGACCACCGTCATGATCGGGGAGGTCGGCGAACGCCGGCCTCCCCGATCGGCGTTCGGGTGCGCAGCAGCGCGCATGCGCCAACATCTGAGCATGCCCCGCCCGGCCACTTCAACATACGTGCAGCATCTCCAACGGATGCAGCCACCTCACTAGGATCGGGGACATGAAGCTCGAACTTCGCGGCATCACGAAGCGATTCGGCAGCTTGGTCGCCAACGACCACATCGACCTCACCGTGGAGGCCGGAGAGATCCACAGCCTCCTCGGCGAGAACGGTGCAGGCAAGTCGACGCTCATGAACGTGCTCTACGGCCTCTACCAGGCCGACGAGGGCGAGGTCCTCCTCGACGGCGAGGTGCAGCACTTCGCCGGTCCCGGCGACGCCATGGCGGCGGGCATCGGCATGGTCCACCAGCACTTCATGCTCATCCCCGTGTTCACCGTGGCCGAGAACGTCATGCTCGGCCACGAGGCCACGAGGGCCGGCGGCCTGCTCGACCTCGCAGCGGCGCGCGCCAAGGTCAAGGAGATCTCCGACCGGTTCGGCTTCCACGTCGACCCCGACGCGCTGGTCGACGACCTCCCGGTCGGCGTGCAGCAGCGGGTCGAGATCATCAAGGCGCTCTCGCGCGACGCGCGCGTCATCGTCTTCGACGAGCCGACCGCGGTGCTCACTCCCCAGGAGACCGACGAGCTCATGGGCATCATGCGCCAGCTCAAGGAGTCGGGCACCTCGATCGTGTTCATCACGCACAAGCTGCGCGAGGTCCGCGAGGTCGCCGACCGCATCACGGTCATCCGCCTCGGCAAGGTCGTCGGCGAGGCGTCGCCGACCGCCTCGAACGCCGAGCTCGCCTCGCTCATGGTGGGCCGCGCCGTCGAGCTCACCGTCCACAAGGAGGAGGCGCAGCTCGGCGATCCCGCCCTGGTCGTCGAGGGGCTCACCGTCATCGACCAGATCGGTCAGCTCGTCGTCAACGACGTGAGCTTCACCGTGCGGCGCGGCGAGATCCTCGCGGTGGCCGGCGTGCAGGGCAACGGCCAGACCGAGCTCACCGAGGCGCTCCTCGGGCTGCAGCCGAGGGTCCGGGGTTCGATCACGCTCGACGGACGCGACCTGACGTCCGCGAGCGTCCGGCAGCGACTCGACGCCGGCATCGGCTTCGTGCCCGAGGACCGCACGGAAGACGGGCTCGTCGGCGAGTTCACCATCGCCGAGAACCTCATGCTCGACCGCAGCGGCGGCGCGCCGTTCGTCCGCGCCGGCAACATCCAGCGCGGCGTGCTCGAGGAGTTCGCGCGCCAGAAGGTGAAGGAGTTCGACGTCCGCACGCAGGGCATCGACTCGAAGGCGCGGCAGCTGTCGGGCGGCAACCAGCAGAAGGTCGTGCTCGCCCGCGAGCTCAGCCGCGACCTGCGACTGCTCGTCGCGGCCCAGCCCACCCGCGGCGTCGATGTCGGGTCGATCGAGTTCATCCACAAGGAGATCGTCGAGGCGCGCGACAACGGCGTCCCGGTCGTCGTGGTCTCGACCGAGCTCGACGAGGTGACCGCGCTCGCCGACCGGATCATGGTCATGTACCGCGGGCGCATCGTCGGCATCGTGCCGGGCGACACGCCCCGCGACGTCCTCGGCCTCATGATGGCCGGAGAACACCCCGGAGAAGGAGCCGCGGCATGAGCGACCCCCAGAAGCCCGAGGCCGCCGGCCCGACCGGCCCGACCGGCGCAGCCGGCGATCTCGACGCCGACGTCGCGATCGAGGAGCCCGGCGCCGTTGCGCCCGACACGCAGGACGCCGCCGACCACGCCCGCGCAACCGCCGGCGGGCCCGCCGGCACACGTGGCGAGGCCGAGGTCCCGCCGCCGTCCCGCTGGCACACGATGCTGCACCAGATTGCCACCGGCAACGCGATCATCTCCGTGTTCGCCGTGCTGCTGGCCCTGCTCGTCGGCGCCGTCATGATCGCGTTCACCGACGAACGCGTCCAGGAGACGAGCGCCTACTTCTTCGCGCGCCCGACCGACATGCTCTTCGCCGTCTGGGACTCCGTGGCGGGCGCGTACGCGGCGCTCTTCCAGGGGTCGGTCTACAATTTCCGCCGCGACGACTTCATCGCCGGCATCCGGCCGCTGACCGAGACGCTGACGTTCGCGACCCCCCTGATCGCGGGCGGCCTCGGCGTGGGTCTCGCGTTCCGGGTCGGCATGTTCAACATCGGCGGCCGCGGCCAGATGCTGATCGCCGCGTCGATCGCCGGATGGGTCGCGTTCGGCTTCGACCTGCCCCCGGGCATCCACATGCTGGTGGCGCTCATCGGCGGGCTGATCGGCGGCGCCCTCTGGGCGGGTATCGCCGGCCTGCTGAAGGCGCGGACCGGCGCGCACGAGGTGATCGTGACGATCATGCTGAACTACGTGGCGTTCTACCTCGTCTCGTGGCTGCTGCGCACCCCCGGACTGCTCCAGGCACCGGGGTCGAGCAACCCGAAGACGCCCGCGATGAAGGACACGGCGATCTTCCCCCTGCTGCTCGGACCGCAGTACAACCTGCACTTCGGATTCATCCTCGTGATCATCGCCACCGTGCTGGTGTGGTGGATCCTCAACCGCTCGAGCCTCGGCTTCCGCTTCCGCGCCGTCGGCGAGAATCCCAACGCGGCCCGCGTCGCAGGCATCAACGTCAAGTCGATGTACGTGTACGCGATGCTCATCGCCGGCGCGCTGCTCGGCCTCGCCGGCGTCAGCCAGGTGCTGGGCACCGTGACCACGGGCTTCACCGCGGGCATCGACGCGGGCATCGGCTTCGACGCCATCACGGTCGCGCTGCTCGGCCGCGCGACCCCGTGGGGCATCTTCAGCGCGGGCATCCTGTTCGGCGCATTCAAGGCGGGCGGTTTCTCGATGCAGGCCGCCGAGGGGGTGCCGATCGAGATCGTGCTGGTCGTCCAGTCGCTCATCGTGCTCTTCATCGCCGCACCGCCGCTCGTCCGGACGATCTTCCGCCTGCCCGACCCGGCGTCGGCGCCGAGGCGACCGCGACCCATCGTCACGAAGGAGGTGTCGGCGAAGTGAGTGCAACCGTCCAGACCCCCGCGCCCCAGGTGCAGGCGCTCGACACCACGGTCGTCACCAGCTGGAAGGGCCCGATCGCCTTCGCGATCTTCACGGTGATCGCGCTCGCGCTCGCGGTCTTCGCGCCGCGCGACGGCGAGACGACGTTCCGCCTCTCGACGCAGACCGACGTGATCCAGCTCCCGGAGATCACCGTTCCGGCGATGCCGACGCTCTGGGTCGTCATCCTGCTGCTCGCGGCCGCCACTGCCTACTCGGCCTGGCTCGTCTACAGCAAGCGGCGCGTGCCGCTCTGGCTCGTCGTCGTGTTCGCGATCCTCTTCATGGTCGGCTTCCTCACCTGGGCCGCCGCCGGCGCGACCATCCCGATGATCGGCCTGCTGTTCGGCTCGCTGAGCCTGGCCGTACCGCTCATCTACGGCTCGCTCGCCGGCGTGATCGGCGAGCGCGTCGGCGTCATCAACATCGCGATCGAGGGCCAGCTGCTCTCCGGCGCGTTCACCGCGGCCATCGTGGCGTCGGTGACGGGCCAGCCGCTGCTCGGCCTCATCGCCGCGATGGTCGCCGGCATGCTCGTCGGCATGGTGCTGGCGGCGTTCGCGATCAAGTACTTCGTCGACCAGGTCATCGTCGGTGTCGTGCTCAACGTCCTGGTCGTGGGCCTCACGAGCTTCTTCTTCTCGCAGGTGCTCGCCCCGAACGCGGCGGTGCTCAACACCCCGCCGCGATTCGACCGGCTTCCCATCCCGGTGCTGAGCGAGATCCCGATCATCGGACCCGTCCTCTTCCGCCAGACCGTCGTGGTGTACATCATGTACGTCGTGGTCGCGCTGGTGTACATCGGCCTGTTCCACACCAAGTGGGGCCTGCGGCTCCGCGCGGTCGGCGAGCACCCGACCGCCGCCGACACGGTCGGCATCAAGGTCAACCGCACGCGGTTCTGGAACGTCGCCCTCGCGGGCGCGATCGCCGGCCTCGGCGGGACCTTCTTCACGATCGGATCGGGCATCGCGTTCAACAAGGAGATGACCGCCGGTGCGGGCTTCATCGCGCTCGCGGCGGTCATCTTCGGCCAGTGGGACCCGATCAAGGCGACACTGGCGGCGCTGCTGTTCGGGTTCGCGTCCAACCTGCAGAACACGCTCTCCGTGATCGGCTCGCCCGTGCCGAGCGAGTTCATGCTCATGCTGCCCTACGTCGTCACGATCCTCGCCGTCGCCGGGTTCGTCGGCAAGGTGCGCGGCCCAGCGGCCGCCGGCAAGCCGTACATCAAGTCCTGACCCGAGGAGCACCATGACCGCCCAGCACGCGATCGACTGGGACCACCTCCGCGAGCTCGCCCGCGAGGCGATGGCGAAGGCGTACGTCCCGTACTCGCAGTTCCCGGTCGGTGCGGCCGCCATCGCCGACGACGGCCGCGTCGTCAGCGGCTGCAATGTCGAGAACGCCTCGTACGGCGTCACGTTGTGCGCCGAGTGCTCGCTGGTCTCGGCGCTCGTGATGTCGGGGGGCGGCAAGCTCACGGCGTTCACGTGCGTCGACGGGCACGGCAACGTGCTCATGCCGTGCGGCCGCTGCCGGCAGTTGCTCTACGAGCACTCGGCCGAGGGCATGCTGCTCGAGACCGTCTCGGGCGTGAAGACCATCGACGAGGTGCTGCCCGACGCGTTCGGCCCGCGTCAGCTCGCCGAGTTCCGGGGGGAGTCCGCATGAGCGCCGTCGAGGCGTTCGACGCCGTCGACCTGATCCGCACGAAGCGCGATCGCGGCGAGCTGTCGACCGAACAGATCGACTGGCTCGTCGACGCCTACACGCGGGGCTACGTCGCCGACGAGCAGATGTCTGCGATGACGATGGCGATCTTCCTCAACGGGATGACGCGCCGCGAGATCCGCGACATGACCATGGCGATGATCGCCTCGGGCGAGCGAATGGACTTCTCGGGCCTCGGCAAGCCGACGACCGACAAGCATTCGACCGGCGGCGTGGGCGACAAGATCACCCTCCCGCTCATGCCGCTCGTGGCGTCCTTCGGGGTCGCGGTGCCCCAGCTGTCCGGGCGCGGGCTCGGCCACACGGGCGGCACGCTCGACAAGCTCGAGTCGATCCCAGGCTGGCGCGCCGAGATCTCCAACGAGGAGATGTTCGCCCAGCTCCGCGACGTCGGCGGCGTGATCTGCGCCGCGGGCGCCGGCCTCGCTCCGGCCGACAAGAAGCTCTACGCGCTCCGCGACATCACGGGCACGGTCGAGGCGATCCCGCTCATCGCATCCTCGATCATGTCGAAGAAGATCGCCGAGGGCACGGGCGCGCTCGTCCTCGACGTGAAGTTCGGATCGGGAGCGTTCCTGCAGGACATCGAGCGCTCGCGCGAGCTCGCCCGCACGATGGTCGAGCTCGGCGAAGATGCGGGCGTCGCGACCTCGGCGCTCCTGACGAACATGAACGTGCCGCTCGGGCTCACGATCGGCAACGCCAACGAGGTGCGCGAGTCGGTCGAGGTCCTCGCGGGCGGCGGGCCCGCCGACATCCGCGAGCTGACCGTCGCGCTGGCGCGCGAGATGCTCGCCCTCGCGGGCCGGGCCGACGCCGATGTGGAGGCCGCGCTCGACGACGGGCGCGCGATGGACACCTGGCGCGCCGCCATCCGTGCGCAGGGCGGCGATCCCGACGCGCCGCTGCCCGTCGCGAAGGAGCAGCACGTGGTGACCGCCGACCGCGACGGCGTGCTCGTCCGCCAGGAGGCGCTGCCGTTCGGCATCGCCGCGTGGCGCCTGGGTGCGGGCCGTGCGCGCAAGGAGGACCCGGTCCAGCACGCCGCGGGCATCGACCTGCACGCCAAGCCGGGCGACGCCGTGCGGAAGGGCGAGCCGCTCTTCACGCTGCACGCGGACGAGCCGGCGCGGTTCGCGCGCGCGCTCGACGCGGTCGAGGGCGCCTGGACGATCGGCGAGGTCGGCGATCCGGTGGAGGACGGCGGCCCGCTCATCGCCGATCGCATCGGCCGCTGACGCCGCGCGAAATCGCCGCGTCGGGCAGGGCCCGCGCCGGTATCGTGGTGGGGTGGACACGCATGCGACCGAATACCGACTCGAGGGGGATGGCACCGATATCCGGTCGCTTCCCAAGATCTCGTTGCACGATCACCTCGACGGCGGCCTGCGGCCGCAGACCCTCATCGAACTCGCCGACGAGATCAGCCTCGAATTGCCGGCGCCCGACGCCGAGTCGCTCGGAGACTGGTTCTCCGAGCAGTCGAACTCGGGCTCGCTCGTGGAGTACCTCAAGACCTTCGACCTGACGACGTCGGTCATGCAGACGCGCGACGGCCTCGCCCGGGTGGCCCGCGAGTTCGTGCTCGACCTCGCCGACGACGGCGTGATCTACGGCGAGGTGCGCTGGGCGCCCGAGCAGCACCTCACGCGCGGCCTCTCGCTCGACGAGGCCGTCGAGGCGGTGCAGGCCGGGCTCGACGAGGGCGTCGACGACGTGCGTCGCCAGGGGCGTCGCATCCGCGTCGGCCAGCTCGTCACCGCCATGCGGCATGCCGACCGGGGCCTCGAGCTCGCCGAGCTCGCCGTGCGCCACCGCGACCGCGGCGTGGTCGGCTTCGACATCGCCGGCGCCGAGGCAGGGTTCCCGGCCAGCCGCCATCGCACCGCGTTCGACTTCCTCGCCACGCGATTCATGCCCGTGACCGTGCACGCCGGCGAGGCCGACGGGCTCGACTCGATCCGCAGTGCCCTGTTCGACGGGCGCGCGCTGCGGCTCGGGCACGGCGTGCGCCTCGCCGAGGACCTCACGATCGAGCGCCAGGACGACGAGAACACCTACGTCTCCCTCGGCCCGGTCGCGCAGTGGGTGCGCGACCGCGAGATCGCGCTCGAGACGAGCCCGTCGTCGAACGTGCAGACCGGTGCGATCGCGGCGTGGGGCGACGAACTCGTCGACCACCCGTTCGACCTGCTCTACCAGTTGGGGTTCCGCGTCACGGTCAACGCCGACAACCGCCTGCAGTCGGCCACGAGCCTCACGCGAGAGCTGTCGCTGCTCGCCGAGGCGTTCGGCTACGACGTCGACGACCTCGAGGTGTTCCAGCTGAACGCCGCCGCGGCGGCGTTCCTCCCGCTCGACGACCGGGAGGACCTCGTCGAACAGATCCAGGACGGCTTCGACGAAGCCTGATCCGACCACGACCACGATGACGCTTCCTCCGCTCCCCGATGCCGCCGTGACCCTCCGGGCCGACGCGGCCGACTGGCGCGCCGCGGTTCGCGCGGCCGGCCGGGCGCTCGCCCGGTCCGGGGCGACCCGCGAGAGCTATGCCG
>DASTQT010000344.1:0-3146 GCA_035761605.1 Agromyces sp.
CGGAGGCGGAACGGCCGGCCGCGACGAAACCGGCCTGTGCGGTGTCGACCGCGAGCCCGGCGCCCCACCCCGTGCCGTCCAGGCCGAGCTCGTCGAGTCGCAGCCGGAGCGCGCCGGCACGCGCCGCCCATTCCTCAACGATGTGCGCGGCGGCCGAGAGGCGCAGCGCCTCGGCGAGGAGCGCCTCGGTCTCGACCGACGTCACGCCGCCGCCGCGGACCTCGAGGTCGCTCACCGCTCGGCTCCCGCGGGGGAGACCGGATCAGGCGGTGTCGGCCCGGGCACGTGCGGCGAATCAGCGACGAGGGCCGCACGACCGCGCTCGCTCTCGCGCTCGGCCACGAGCTCCGCTTCGGCGTCGAGCAGCAGCTGCTCCGCCCCGGCAAGGGCGTAGCGCACCTCGGCGGCGCGCCCGGAGTAGAGGTCGGCCGCGGCCGAGTGCCAGCCGTCGATGCGGTCGAGCACCAGCCCGGGCCGCACCCGCTCCACCTCGGCGAGGAACGCGCGGAGGCCGAACAGCACCTGGTCGAGGGCCTCGAGGCGCCGGTCGCAGACGACCGCGCCGTTCGAGATGAGGAGGGGATCGAGCGGAATCACCCCGCGAGTCTGCCCGGACGCCTGGGCGCGTCGTGCCGGGTCGCCACCGGATGTGGGTTCCCCGTCCGCGCCCTCGTCTGGGGAGGACCGCTGCGCGCCGCGCGGCGAGTCGTCAGTCCCGCAGCACCTGCTCGAGGGCGTGCGCGCCAACGCGGCCGATCGGCCCGTCGACGCCGATCGTGTCGACGATGGCCGAGCCCATCGCCAGCGCCCAGCCGCGCGCGCGGGCCCAGTCCGCGGCACCCGTCGCGCGTAACTGCTCGACCCGGTGTCGGAAGGCGGCCCGACCGGGCGCATCGAACACGAGCCACGCCGCCGCGAGGTCCGTGGCCGGATCGCCCGCCGTCAGGTCGCCGAAGTCGAGGACCGCCGCGAGCCGCCACCGCGAGCCCTCGGCGCCGGATCTCGCGGCAGGATCCCGCTCGAGCAGCAGGTTGCCCGGATGCGGGTCGCCGTGCACCCACCGCGGCTCGCCGGCCCACGCAGGCGCCGCGAGCGCGTCGGCCCACACCGCGACGAGCGCCGCGACATCCGTCGTCACCAGCCGCTCGAGCCGGCCCGACGCGAGCCGCACCGCGACCACCTCGTCGCGTGCGGCGAGCGGCACGCCCCGATACGGATTCGACGGCGCATCGGCCGGCGCCGCCCCGCCGATCGCGACCACCACGTCGGCGAGCGCCTCGGCGATGGGCCGACGCGCGGCCGGGTCGACGGATGCCGCGGGCACGCCGTCGAACCACGGCGTGATGCTCCACGCGTACGGGTAGCCCTCGCCGGGCTCGCCCACCGCGACGGGCACCGGGGCGCGCACCCCGTCGGGGAGCGACCCGGCGACCACGGGGAGCCAACGCTGCTCCGAGCGGACCAGCCGGTCGCCGAGCGCGCGCCGCGGCATCCGCACCGCCCATCGATCGCCGAGCCGGAGGATCGCGTTGTCCCAGCCGTTCGCGACAAGCCGCACCGGGCCCGCGAACGACGGATGCTGCGCCGCCACGAGCCGCGCGACGAGCTCGGCGTCGACGTGCACGTCGGGGTCCGGCGCATCCGCCGCCACGTGCACCACCCCCTGCGTCGCCGGTACCCGGACGGGATCCCGCTCTGTTCCGAACCGCCCGGACTCGTCCACAATAGGTGCCATGACGCGACCGGAACCCGTGGGGGAGGCCGCGCAGCGCTTCCGGGTGTCGTTCGTGTGCACCGGCAACATCTGCCGGTCGCCCATGGCGGAGGTCGTGCTGCGCTCGCTCGCCGAGCGTGCAGGGCTCGAGGATCGGATCGCGATCGAATCGGCGGCGACCGGCGACTGGCACGTGGGCGAGCGGGCCGACGCGCGCACCATCGATGCGCTCGCCCGTGCCGGCTACGACGGCTCGAAGCATCGCGCCCGCCAGTTCGACCCCGAGGACTTCCCGCAGCTCGACCTCGTGGTCGCGTTCGACCGCGGCCAGTCGCGCGTGCTGCGCAACTGGGCGCGCAGCGCGCACGACGAGCACAAGGTGCGGCTGCTGCTCGAGTTCGACCCCGAACTCTCGCCGTTGCAGGACGTGCCCGACCCGTACTACAGCGACGATGCGACCTTCGATCGGGTTCTTGGGATGATAGAGCGGTCGACGTCGGCGCTGTTCCGGCAACTCGCTCCCGCTCTCAGACAAGGACTCCGATGACTTCGCTGCCTCCCCAGCCGCTCAGCCCCCTCGACGGCCGGTACCGTGCCGCGGTGGGCGAGCTCGGCGAGCACCTGTCCGAGGCGGGCCTGAACCGGGCGCGCGTCCACGTCGAGATCGAGTGGCTGATCGCGCAGACCGACCGCGGGTTCTTCGGTACGTCGGCGCTGACGGATGACTCGAAGCGGGCGCTGCGCGCGGTCGTCGCCGACTTCGGCCAGGCCGACATCGACGAGCTCGCGCGCGTCGAGGCGACCACGCGCCACGACGTGAAGGCCGTCGAGTACTTCGTGCGCGGCAAGCTCGACGAGCTGGGCCTGTCGCACCTCGCCGAGCTGACGCACTTCGCGTGCACGAGCGAGGACATCAACAACCTCTCGTACGCGGTCACCGTGCGCGACGCCGTCGCCGAGGTCTGGCTGCCGAAGTACCGCGCCGTGATCGCCAGGCTGGCCGAGCTGGCGCGCGAGCACCGCGACGCATCGATGCTGTCGCGCACGCACGGCCAGCCCGCGACGCCGACGACGATGGGCAAGGAGCTCGCGGTGTTCGCGCACCGCCTCCAGCGCATCGCCGCGCAGGTCGAGGCGACCGAGTACCTCGGCAAGTTCTCGGGCGCGACCGGCACCTTCTCGGCGCACGTCGTCGCGGCACCGGATGTCGCGTGGCCCGACGTGTCGCGCGAGTTCGTCGAGTCGCTCGGGCTCTCCTGGAACCCGCTCACGACGCAGATCGAATCGCACGACTGGCAGGCCGAGCTCTACGGCCGCATCTCGCACGCCAACCGGGTGCTGCACAACCTCGCGACCGACATCTGGACCTACATCTCGCTCGGCTACTTCCGGCAGATCCCCGCCGCCGGCGCGACCGGCTCGTCGACCATGC
>DASTQT010000345.1:0-5306 GCA_035761605.1 Agromyces sp.
ACAGGATCGCGATGATCAGGGCCGCGATCGCCGCGAGCACCGGCAGCTTGCCGAGATCCCAGGCGAGGGTGAGGTCGTCGTCGAGCCCGAGGGAGCGTCCGATGGCTGTCGCGACCGCGCCGCTGACGACGAGCCCGCCGATGACCAGCGACCCGAGCACCACGATCACGCCGGCCACCGCCAGCATCGCGGGCCGCGACTTCCAGAACGGGCGGCCCTCGGGAACCCCGAGGATGCGGTTCATGCCGCGGCCGAACGTGCCGAGGTAGCCCGACACCGTCCAGAGCGTGATCGCGAGGCCCGTGACGAGGGCGAGGCCGGCCTGCGATGCGCCGAGCAGCTGGTCGACCGGCTCGGTCAGCGCAGCGACCGTCTCGTCGCCGCCGAGCTCGCGCACGACGTCGAGCGCCCCTCTCGCGACCGGCTCGGCGCTGCCGAAGAGGCCGATGAACGCCGTCGCGGCCAGCAGGGCCGGGCACACCGAGAGCACCGCGTGGTAGGTGAGTGCGGCGGCGATGTCCCAGCACTGGTGGATCCGGAACTCGTGCGCGGCCCGCGTGACGACCACCCGCCACTCCGGTGCTGGCTGCGCAGCGCCGTCCGTCGTGCCATCCGTCGATTCCCCCATGGGCCGAGCCTAGATCGTGCTGATCACCTGAGCCCGGCCCACGCCGTCAGCCTCGCGGTGCCGATGAGGGCGATCCCGAGCAGCACCAGGGCGACGACGGCGGGGAGCGGGCCGAACCCGGCGACGAGCAGCACGGCGACGCCGGCGACGCCCGCCACCGCGTCCACCGTGGTCGTCGCGACGGCGACCCGGGCGGTCGGCACGGTCGCGTGTGACCCCTGCCTTCCGGTGCGGCGTGCCCGCTCGAACCTCGCGAGCACGAGCACGACCGGCACGACGGCCGCCGCTCCCGCGGCGAGCCACAGCGGACGCGTCACCCACCAGGCGGGGCTCAGCGGTTCCGGGAGCGGAACGCCGTGGATCGCGTTCGCGGCGATGCCGAGGCCCGCGAGTGCCACGAGCACGGGCATGTGCCAGAGATAGACGGTCATCGCACGCTCGCCGACGGCCGACACCGCGCGGGCGGCATCCCGTCGCACCACCCAGGCCCTGATGTGCGGACGGGCGAGCTGGAAGAGCGCGAGCTGCGCGACGCCCAGCACGACGAGGCACACGGTCGGCGGGTTGAGGTTCACGTACATGTCGACGGCATACGGGCCGACGGTCGTGAGCCCGACCAGGAGCGCGAGCGCCCCGCCGGCGATGCCCCAGAGCGCCGTGCGCGGAAGCCGGTCGAGCACTCCGTCGGCGAGGTGGAACCCGAGCTGCTGCACGAGCAGCCACACGAGCATCAGGTTGAGCAGGCCGATCGCCTCGACACCCGTCCACAGGCGCACGGCATCGACCGCGACGACGCCGGCGAGCAGGGCGAGCGGGGTGAGCGCGCGCGCCCGTTCGTGGGCCCGGACCATGATCGGCACGAGCGCCGAGATCGCGATGTAGACCCCGAGGAACCACAGCGGCTGGCCCACGCGGAACCCGGCCGTCGCGACGATCTCGGCCGGCACGCCGGCCAGGGACAGCGCGACCAGTCCGGCGGCGACGACGACCACGAGGGCGATCGCCGGCCGCACGAGCCGATCGAGTCGGGCCCGCACGTACTCGGCGGCCGTCGCGCCACGGGAGCGCATGGCTCGCCAGTGGTGCACGCTCGAGAACCCGCCCGCGATGAAGAACAGCGGCATGATCTGCACGAACCAGCTCACGGGCCCGAACCACGCCTGCCCCTCGAGTGCGTTCCGCAGCACCGGCCCGTCGGGTCCGACGCTGACGCCGAACATCATGGCGTGCAGTGCGAAGACGACGACGAGCAGGACGACGCGGATGGCGTCGACGCTCGTGTCCCGTTCGACGCGTGCGCGTTCGCGGGTGGATGCCCCGGCGGGGCGGGTCGTCGTGTCGGTCATGATCGTGCCTTGTCCGGGCGGTCCATCCGCCCATGAGCAGGCACGTTACGAATCGGGTGCCGGCCGCCGCATCACTCCGCGGGACCGTTCGATGCCCCTACCGGAGTAGGGGCCAGGGGGGTCGGCGGTACCCGGGGACTAGCCGCGGGGCTCCACGAGCCCGGCGTCGTACGCGAGCACGACCGCGTGAACGCGATCGCGCAGGCCGAGCTTCTGCAGGATCTTCGAGACGTGTGTCTTCACCGTCTGCTCGGCGATGAAGAGCGACTGCGCGATCTCGGCGTTCGACATGCCACGGCCGACGAGCGTGAGCACCTCGCGCTCGCGGTCGGTGAGTCCCGCGAGGCGGGTCGTGGACGAGCGCGGCGGCGGCCCCTGGCGGGTGAAGTCCTCGATGAGCCGGCGGGTCACGCTCGGCGCGAGCAGCGCGTCACCCGCGGCGACGACGCGAACGGCCGCGACGAGCTCCTCCGGGGTCGAGTCCTTGAGGAGGAATCCGCTCGCGCCCGCGCGGAGCGCCTCGTAGACGTACTCGTCGATGTCGAACGTCGTGAGCATGAGCACGCGCGGCACGTGGTCGTCGCCGCGCGGGGGCGTCTGCAGTGCACGTGTCGCCTCGATGCCGTTGAGCTCCGGCATGCGCACGTCCATGACGACGACATCCGGCCGGAGGCCGTGCGCGAGCGCGACCGCCTCGGCGCCGTCGGCGGCCTGCCCGACGACGGCGATGCCGGGCTGCGCGGCGAGCACCGCCGCGAACCCGGCTCGCACCATCGCCTGGTCGTCGGCGATGAGCACCGAGATCGTCACTGCGTGGGGACTCCGTCCGACCCGAGCGGGAGGGTCACCAGTACACGGTATCCCCCGCCCGGACGTTCGCCGTAGTCCACGGTGCCGCCGAGGAGCGTCGCACGCTCTCGCATGCCGATCAGGCCGTGTCCGCCCCCAGCAGCCTCGGCCGCCGCGACCTCGGACGGCGGCTCGTTCTCGACCGAGACGACGAGGTCGCCCGCGAGCGACTCGACCGACACATGGGTGCGTGCCCCGGGCGCATGGCGGACCACGTTGCTCAAGGCCTCTTGCACCACGCGGTAGGCCGTGGTGGCGGCCACGCCGTTCTCCGGGAGCGCCTCGCCGAGCGCCAGCGTCACCGGCACCCCCGCCCGCTCGACGGATGCCACGAGCTCGGGCAGGTCGCGGAGCCCGGGCTGCGGCGCGGTCCCGGTGGCCGCATCCGCGCCGCGGAGCACGCCGAGGAGCTGCCGCATCTCGGTCATCGCCGTGCGCGCCGAGGCCGCGATGCCGGCGAACTCCGCCTTCGCCTCCTCGCTGAGCCCCTCGATCCGGTACGGCGCGCTGGTCGCCTGCACATGGATGATCGACAGTCCGTGAGCGACGACATCGTGGAGCTCCCGGGCGACGCGGTTGCGCTCCTCCACGAGCATCCGGCGCTCCTGCTCCGAGGCCGTGTTCGCGCGCTCCCGGAACAGTTCTGCGCCGATGCGCCGACGCTGCGCGACGAGGATCGCGACCGCGAGCGCCAGCGCGGTGACGGCCGATGCGGTCACGACGTTCGCCGCGGCGCCCGCGTCGGCGAACGCGAACGGCGCGGTCACCGCGAAGCCCGCGAACCACGCCACCACGCCCGTCGGCCACGGCCGCATGATGCCGATCACGACGAGCATCGCCGACTGCGAGACGATCGTCGTGACGGGCCACGGCCACGGCGCCCCGTGCGGGCCCGCCGACAGCATTGCGAACGTGAGCATGCCCACGGCGGCGAGCGCCGCACCCGGCCACGGCCAGCGAACGGCGATCGGCAGCGACCCGGCAAGCATGATGCTCGTGGCGAAGGCGGCGAGCAGGTGCACGTCGTACAGCGTCGCGGACAGCGGCACGGTGATCGGCACGAGCACGACCGCGAAGAGCGACATCGCGACCGACATCCAGGCCCGGAATCGACGGCCCTCACCCGGAGGGGGCGGGAAACGGGGTGGTGCCGGATGCGGTCGGTCGTCCATGATCCCGCAGCCTGCCACTCGAGGAACCGTGCGGCATCCCTCCGCGGAGCGATCCCGGCCCCCTACCGCGGTAGGGGTACTCGCATCGGGCCACGCGGTGGATCAGCCGAGCTGCGCGTGCAGGAACGCGGCCACCCGCTCCCGGAGCGGAGCGTCGAGGATGCCGATGGAGTGCGCGTCGCCCGGGACCACCGCGAGCTCGACCGGCACCGCGGAGGCGCCGAGCGTCTCGGCGAGGCGCTCGGACTGCGCGACCGGGACGACTTCCGCCTCCGCGTGCCCGATGAAGAACGGCGGATCGCTCGGGTCGACGTGCGCCGTCGCCGACGCCTCGATCGCCTGCGGGCAGTCGGCGTCGGTCACCGCGGGCTCGCACGACAGGAACTCGCCGACGATGCCGCGGAGCCAGTCGGATGCGGCATCCGCCTCGAGCTCGGCCTCGCCGAGACCCACCGGGCCCGAGAACTCGACCACGGCAGCCACTCGCGACCCCTCGTCGAGCGGACCGTCGCCGAGCGTGCCGAGCAGCGCCGCCAGGTGACCGCCGGCCGAACCGCCGAACGCGGCGATGCGGGCCGGGTCGATGCCGAACCGGTCCGCCTGCTCGGGCTCCCGCAGCCAGGCGACGGCCGCCGCGACGTCGTCGATCTGCGCAGGGAACCGGGCCTCGGGCACGAGCCGGTAGTTGACGGATGCCGCGACGAAGCCCTCGCTCGCGAGCCACAGGCACACCTTCCGCCAGTCGGCGTTCGCCTTGTCGCCGCGCGCCCAGCTGCCGCCGTGCACCGACACGACCGTCGGGAACGCGTCGCCGATCGCGTCGGCTGCGGGGCGGCAGACGTCGAGCGTGAGCAGCGTGCCGTCGTCGGCGACGCCGTACTCGAGGTCGGCGTCGACGCGGAGCCCCGCGGGCGGCTCGAACGTGCGGATCCCGATGATCTCGGTGCCCGCGACCTCGCTCGATGCATGCTCGGCCGTGGGGTCGATCTCGCGCAGCGGCTGGTGGAACGCCGAGACTGCAGCCGCGATCGCGAGCGCCGCGGTGACGGCGAGGGCGACCCGGAGGGGCCGGCGGCGCCGGCCTCCGTGACCGCCGGAGAATCGGGTGGGGGTCACGGGGGCTCCGGGTTCGGGGGTGTGGCGATGCTATCCCACGTTCGGCCCGGTGCGACCATGGAATCCCCGCACCCGCCCCGCACCCTGCCCGCACCCGATCGGACCCCGTGACCCGACCGCTCCTCAGCGCCGCGCTCGCCGCGGCGCTCACCCTCACCCTGTCCTCCTGCACCGCCGCCGACGAGTTGCTCGACC
>DASTQT010000346.1:0-2435 GCA_035761605.1 Agromyces sp.
CGAGGTGGCTGTTCGCGACGCTGAGGCCGTAGCAGTAGTGCAGCGGCAGGGTCGTCGCGGCACGGTCCGCCGGGGTGAGCCGGAGGTACTCGGCGATGCTCCGGGCGTTCGAGAGCACGTTCTGCCGCGAGAGGCGCACGAGCTTCGGCGAGCCGGTCGAGCCCGACGTGCTCGCGAGCAGCGCGAGTTCGGGATGGAACGCGTGCCGGCTGCCCTCGGTGCGCTGTTCGACGACCGGCGCCCCACCGCCCGCCGCGGCCTGCACGACCACGTCGGGCCGGTACCGGTCGACCATCGCGTCGAGGCCGGCCGCGCCATCCGCACCGCTCGCCTGCAGCAGCACCGGGTGCCCGCCCGCGAGCGCCGCGAGGTAGGTCACGACCGTCTCGAGCGTGTTCGACCCGGCGAGGAAGACCAGGCGCCGGCCGGTGCCGAGATCGGCTCGGCGGTCGGCGACGCGCTCGGCGAGCTCGGCGTAGTCCACGGATGCCCCGGACATCACGATCGCCGGTGCCCACGGCTCGCCGCCGAGCAGGTCGAGCGCGGCGGGCTCGGTCCTGGTCAGTGTGGTGCGCATGCGGGTGGGACTCCGGGGTGGATGAGACGGGGAGATCGCCGTCAGCGGCGGAAGGTTAGGCTTACCTTACGCGACATCCGCGATCCCTCGAAATCGGATGACGCAACCGTTCGTCGCACGAACCCCGCCGTTCGTCGTACCCGGGTCGCGCGCGCCCGCCGGGCTGCGTACGGTGTGCAGGTTGCCACAAGCAGCGGTTCCATCCGCCGACGCGGTGCGGCGCCCCACCGAAGCGCCCCGCGCCGGCCACGTCCACACCGGAAGTCCCGCCCTGCCATGACCGCAACCCAGTCCCCCGCCGGCCCGAAGGCCACGACGCCCGCCGCCCCCGCGAACTCGCGCGGCCGCGTCATTCTCGCCAGCCTCGTCGGCACGACCATCGAGTTCTACGACTTCTACGCGTACGCGACCGCGGCCGTGCTCGTGTTCCCGATCCTCTTCTTCCCGACCGGCAACGACACGACCGCGCTGCTGTCGTCGTTCGCCGTGTTCGGCGCCGCGATGGTCGCGCGCCCCATCGGCGCGATCGTGTTCGGCCACTTCGGCGACAAGCACGGCCGCAAGGCCACGCTCGTCGCGTCCCTGCTCACGATGGGGATCGCGACGTTCCTCATCGGCCTGCTGCCCACGCACGAGCAGATCGGCTGGTTCGCCGCGCTGCTGCTCCTGGTCATGCGCCTCGCGCAGGGCTTCGCGCTCGGCGGCGAATGGTCGGGCGCCGCGCTCGTCGCGACCGAGAACGCGCCGAAGGGCAAGCGCGCCTGGTACGGCACCTTCCCGCAGCTCGGCGCGCCGATCGGCTTCATCATCGCCAACGGCGTGTTCCTCGCGATCAACCTGCTCGCGCCGTCGCGCGAGTGGTTCTTCGAGTGGGGATGGCGCGTGCCGTTCCTGTTCTCGGCCGTCATGGTCGTCGTCGGCCTCTGGGTGCGCCTCAAGCTCGTCGAGTCGAGCGCGTTCACGAAGGCCGCGCAGAAGGGCGCCATCCGCAAGCTGCCGCTCGGCACCGCGGTCCGCCACAACTGGCGCGAGCTCATCCTCGGCACGTTCATCATGCTGGCGACCTACGTGCTCTTCTACCTCATGACGAACTTCACGCTCTCGTACGGCACCAAGGCCGCCGACCTCGAGACCGCGTCGGCCGCCGCGGAGGCCGCGGCCGCGGCATCCGGCGCCGAGTTCGACGCGAACGCCTTCGCAGCCCAGTTCTACCCCGGTCTCGGGTTCGCGTACGCCGACTTCGTGACCATGCAGATCATCGGCGTCGTGTTCTTCGGCATCTTCACGCTGCTGTCGGGCCCGATCGCCGACGCCATCGGCCGACGCCGCCTGCTCATCTGGGTGACCGTCGCGATCATCGTCTTCGGCCTGACGTTCAACCTGTTCCTCCTGCCGCAGCTGGACCCGAAGTTCACGGGCGCGCTCACCCAGGCGTTCCTCGTCTTCGGATTCGTGCTCATGGGTTCGACGTTCGGGCCCATGGGCGCGCTCCTGCCGGAGCTGTTCCCGACCAACGTCCGCTACACCGGCTCGGCGATCGCCTACAACGTGTCGTCGATCCTCGGTGCCGCGGTCGCGCCGCTCATCGCGGTCGCCCTCTGGTCGGCCGCCGACGGGCAGCCGTGGCCGGTGGGCATCTACCTGTCGACCATGGGCGTGCTCACGCTCGTCGCGCTGCTGCTGTCGAAGGAGACGAAGGACGTCGACTACGACGACGCGGGCGTCGGCGGCGACACCACGACGGGCCGGGTCGCCGAGGGCGAAGCCGAGGTCGCGTCGCTGTAGGGCGACCGACCACGAGCACGGGGCGGATGCCGCAGGCCATGGGCCGCGGCATCCGCCCCGCCGTCGTCACGCC
>DASTQT010000347.1:0-3595 GCA_035761605.1 Agromyces sp.
ACGAAGGCCGATGCGGTCGTCGACGCGTTCGGTCAGGCGGGGTTCGACCCCGGCACCGAGTGGGGCTCGGGGCTCGTCTCCACCGCCGACAACACGCTGCGCCGCGGCAACGCGTACTGCCAGGGCGACACGAACGCGGGCGATGCGTTCGACCCGTCCGTGCAGTGGGTCGGCTTCGCGACCGACACCGTCGACGGGCTCGGCGCGCACTCGGCGACCTGCGAGACGCCTCCGCCCCCGCCCGAGGCGGACTGCGACGCCGACATCGTGACGATCGGTTCCGTGCAGGGAAGCGGAACGGCGACCCCGGTCGCCGGCCAGACGGTGCGGATCGAGGGCGTCGTGGTCGGCGACTTCCAAGCGGCCGGGGGCTTGGGCGGCTACTTCCTGCAGGACGCCGGTGACGGCGACTCCGCGACATCCGACGGCATCTTCGTCCTCTCTTCCGAACCCGTCGAGGTGGGCGAAACCGTCCACGTCGTCGGCACGGCCGGCGAGAACTTCGGCCTGACGCGCATCGCCGCGATCGACGCCGCGGTCTGCCCCGACGGCCTCGAGCCGCCCACGGCGACCGAACTCGAACTGCCCGCCCAGCCCGCGACGTACGAGTCGCTCGAGGGCATGTACGTGACGATGCCGCAGACGCTGACCATCCTCGAGTACTTCGACTTCGACCGCTTCGGTGAGATCGTGTTGGGCACCGACCGGCAGTACCAGCCGACCGCCACCTTCGACCCGGGCTCGCCCGAGGCGATCGCGCTCGCCGCTGCGAATGCGGCGAACCGGATCACGGTCGACGACGGACGCAGCGTTCAGAACCCCGACCCGGCGATCCACCCGAACGGCGAGGAGTTCACGCTCGAGAACACGTTCCGCGGCGGCGACCTCGTGACCGGTGTCACGGGCGTGCTCGACTTCGCGTTCAGCAAGTGGCGCATCCAGCCGACGGAGGGGGCGGAGTACGAGGCCGTCAACCTGCGTCCTGGCGTGCCCGACGTCGGCGGCAACTTCACGGTCGCGAGCTTCAACGTGCTGAACTACTTCACGACGCTCGGTTCGCGCGGAGCCATCACCCAGGAGGAGTTCGACCGGCAGGAGGCGAAGATCGTCGCCGCGCTGGCCGAGATCGAGGCCGACGTGTTCGGGCTCATCGAGATCGAGAACAACGGCGACACCGCCGTCGGGACGCTCGTCCAGGCGCTCAACGACGTGGTCGGCCCGGACACCTACGACTTCATCTCGACGGGGGTCCTCGGCACCGACGTGATCACCACGGCCCTCATCTACAAGCCGTCCGCGGTGACGCCGGTGGGCGACCACGCCGTGCTGGACTCGTCGGTGGATCCGCGGTTCAACGACGACGCGAACCGCCCGGCGCTCGCGCAGACCTTCGCCGATGTCGAGACGGGCGAGCAGGTCACCGTCGTGGTGAACCACCTCAAGTCGAAGGGCTCGGCGTGTGCCGGCGACCCCGACCTCGGTGACGGCCAGGGCAACTGCAACCTGACGCGCACGGCGGCCGCCGAGGCGATGGTCGACTGGCTCGCCACGGGTCCGACGGGTGCGGAGCCCGGGCGTGAGCTCATCATCGGCGACCTGAACTCCTACGACAAGGAGGACCCGATCGACGTGTTCGTCGAGGCCGGGTACACCGACCTGCTCCTGCAGGAGCAGGGTGAGGATGCCTACTCGTACGTGTTCGACGGCCAGCTCGGCTACCTCGACTACGCGCTCGCCGGCCCGGCCCTGCTGCCCAAGGTGACGGATGCCGCCGACTGGGCCATCAACGCCGACGAGCCCGACCTGATCGACTACACGATGCAGTTCAAGCAGCCGGCACAGGATGCGCTCTGGGCGCCCGACCCGTACCGGTCGAGCGACCACGACCCGGTGATCGTCGGCTTCGACTTCATCGCGCCCGAGCTCGACGTGACGGCCGACCCCGACCTCGTGTTCCCGCCGAACGCGCAGTGGACCACGGTCACGTTCGACATCGACGCCACCGACGACTCCGGTGAGGTCGACGTCGAGATCGTGGACACGACGGCCGAGGGGCACAAGGCCGACATCCGCGTCGTCTCGGACACCGAGGTCGAGGTGCTCGCCCGCCAGGGTGCGGTCTACACCGTCACCTTCGAGGCGACCGATCCCTACGGCAACGCCACGACCCAGGTCGTGACGATCCGCGTGCTGCCCTAACCGGCAGCGCCCCCAGAAGACGGCGCGCCGCTCCCGAACGGGGGCGGCGCGTCGTCGTTCGTGCGGGGGGAATCAGCCGACCGGACGGCTACTCGGCCGTGGCCGGTGCGGACGCGGCATCCGCGACCCGCTTCGGCACGCGCACGAAGAGCATCATCACGAAACCGGCGGCGAGGATGAGCGCGATGCCGAGGATGCCCCAGTACTGCGCGCCGAAGACCGTGATGAACCCCGCCCATGCGAGGGGCGCGAGGAAGCTCGCCGCGCGGCCGGTCGTCGCGTACAGGCCGAAGATCTCGCCCTCGCGACCGGCCGGCGTGACCCGCGCGAGGAACGACCGGCTCGCCGCCTGCGCCGGCCCGACGAGCGCCGACAGGAACAGGCCGAAGACCCAGAACACCACCTTGCCCGAGTCGTGCGCGAAGAACACGACCACCGCCGAGACGACGAGCCCGCCGAGCGTCGCGAGGATCACCGCGCGCGGCCCGAACCGGTCGTCGAGCCGTCCGGAGAGGATCGTCGAGACGCCGGCCACGACGTTCGCCGCGACGCCGAAGATCACCACCTCGTTGAACGAGAAGCCGAAGGTGATGCTCGCGATGACCGCGCCGAACGTGAACACGCCGGCGAGCCCGTCGCGGTAGACCGCACTCGCGAGCAGGAACCAGAACGTCGGCCGCGCCTCGCGCCAGAGCCGGGCGACGTCCTTGACCAGCACGACGTACGAGCGGAAGAAGCCGACCCGCTCACGACCCGCGGCGGGCGGCGCCTCGGGCACGTTGAGGAAGATCGGCAGCGAGAACACGAGCGTCCAGATCGCGCAGAAGAGCGCGACCAGGCGGATGTTGAGGCCGTCGTCGGTCGGCAGCCCGAACCATCCGCTCAGCTGGGCGACCACCACGAGTGCGAGCACGACGATGCCGCCGAGGTAGCCGAACCCCCACCCGAGGCCGCTCACGCGGCCGACCGTTCGCGGCGTCGAGACCTGCACGAGCATCGCGTTGTAGTTCACGCCCGCGATCTCGCCGAACACGGTCCCCGCCGCGAGCAGCCCCGCACCGAGCCAGAAGAACTGCGCCTCGGCCTCGACGAAGAACATCATCGCCATGCTGAGGATGACGCCACCGGTCGCGAGCGCGAGCCAGAACTTGCGCCGGCCCGTGGCATCCGCCCGCTGGCCGAGCACGGGCGCGAGCAGGGCGATGAGGATGCCGCCGAGCCCGACCGCGAGCCCGAGCCAGCTCGAGAGGTCGGCGAGGCCGCGCTCGACCGCGGGGTCGTCGGCCGGCAGCCCCGTCAGGTCGGCCGGCAGGAACAGCGTGCTCGTGATGTACACCGAGAACACGAACGTCGTGATGACCGAATTGAACGGCTGCGTCGCCCAGTCCCACAGCGC
>DASTQT010000348.1:0-2747 GCA_035761605.1 Agromyces sp.
ACCTGGGCGGAGCGCTTCCGCGCGGCCGGCCACGAGGTGATCGTGCCGGGCTGGCCCGGCATCGACGACCGCTCGGTCGCCGACATCCGCTCGAACCCCGAACCGCTGAAGGGCGTCGGCCTCAAGCAGATCGCCGACCACTACGAGTCGATCATCCGCGAACTGCCGCAGAAGCCCATCATCATGGGGCACTCGTTCGGCGGCGTCATCACGCAGATGCTCGCCGACCGCGGCCTCGGCGCCGCGTACGTCGGCGTCACCCCCGGCCAGACGGCCGGGATCACCACGCTGCCGCCGTCGACGCTCCGCACGGGGTTCCCGATCCTGTCGAACCCGTTCGACCGCAACGGCGCGAAGCCCATCTCGAAGGCGCACTTCCACTTCACGTTCGGCAACGACCTCAGCCGCGAGGCATCCGACCGCATCTGGGAGGACTTCGCGGTGAACTCGTACAACCGGGTCTTCTTCGAGGGCGTCGCCTCGACCCTGAACGAGAAGGGCGGCGTCACGCACGTCGACTACGCCCGCGCCGACCGCGCTCCCCTGCTCGTCATCACCGGCGAGATCGACCACGTCGTGCCGCCGGCCATCGGCCGGGCGATCGTGAAGAAGTACCGTGCGACGGGCAGCCCGGCCGTCGTCGACTACCGCGAGTTCGCCGGTCGCACCCACCGCATCGTCAGCCAGGACGGCTGGCAGGAGGTCGCCGACTTCGCGCTCGCCTGGGCGGTCGAGCACACCGCCGTCCCGGTCGTCGAGTAGCTACTCGACCACCGGACCGAGGCCGGGCCCGACGCGATCGGGCACGGCCTTGACGACCGTGGGCAGCCACTCGCGCACCTCGGGCCATGCGCGCGCCGTCGGCAGGTGACGGATGAGCGCGGCGAGCGACGCGTCGCCCGGCGCCCACGGGATCACGCGATTCGGCGAGGCCGCCGCGAGCACCCCGAGCCACCAGTGCATCCACGTGCCCTGCAGCGACTCCGGCTCGAGCACGACGTAGTAGTCCGGGACGCGGATCCGGTGTCGAGCGACCTGCCCGATCACCTGCTCGATCTCGAGCTGCAACACGCCGAGCGTCGAGCGCTCGTCGTAGAACTCCACCCACGCCGCGGCGACGTGGCCCAGCGGGTCGCGATCGTGCACGACGAAGGGCGCGTGCGACGTGGCCGACCACGTGACGACCTCGGCGTCGGTGGCATCCGGCATCTCGGCGAACGACGCGCTCTCGACGTTCGCCAGCCCGCTCAGCGAGCCGATCGCGGTCGTCGCCTCATCGCCGACGACGACCAGGGTCGTGCCGCCAGATGCCTCCATTTCCGGATTGTACGCCCGGCGGGCGGGCTCGCGGCAGGGGCGAAGGGCGGGTCGCGTCAGGCCGCGAGCTCGACGCGCACGAGCGACGGGAGCACGTCGGCGAACGGCGCGCCGCCGACGGTCAGCACGCGCCACGCGGCATCCGCCCGCTCGACCCGCGAGACGGCGAGGTTGTCGAGCTTGGGGTAGCTGCGGGCGTCGTGGCCCGTGAGCTCGCCGAGCACGTGCCGGATCAGCGTGCCGTGCGCGACGGCGAGCACGCGAGCGCCGGCGTGGTCGGCCGCGATCCGCTCCAGTGCGCGCACGCCGCGGGGGCCGACCTCGTCCTCGGGCTCCTTGCCCTCGAACGCGCGGCCGGGCCAGCGCACGTCGATCTCGGACACGAGCGTGCCCTCGGCGGCGCCGAAGTCCTGCTCGACGAGGTCGTGGTACTCGCCCTCGACCGGCAGCCCGAGGCCTCGCGCGAGGATGGCGGCGGTCTCGCGCGCACGCCCGAGCGTGGAGCTGACGATGAGGTCCCACCCGGCGCGGTCGATCAGGGCGGCGGCGGCCTCGGCCTGCGCACGGCCCGTGTCGTTCAGCGGGATGTCGGTTCGCCCCTGCATCAGGCCGCGTAGGTTCCAGTCGGTCTGTCCGTGGCGGATGAGGGCGAGCTGCATGGGTTCCAGCCTAGGCGGCGCCGGCTGGGCGGATGCCGCGTGCGGGAGCCGTGCGTCATCGGCCGGCCCTGCGCGATCCACGCGACCGCCGCACGCGCGGCCTCCGCACGGACGCTGAGGAAATCTCCGTGCAGTGCACGGATGCCGCGCGGCGCGCCCCGGCGGACCCTTGGTGCATCGACATCCGTGCACCGAAGGAGCACCGACATGACCGACACCACCGACACGATCGCCTCGCCCACCGAGGCGGACCGCGCCCTCAAGGCCAGGCACCGCGCGATGTGGGCCTCGGGCGACTACCCGACGCTCGCGTCCGACCTCATCTGGGAGCTCGGCCCCCGCCTCGTCGACGCCGTCGGCGTGCGCCCCGGCGAGCGCGTCCTCGACGTCGCGGCCGGCAGCGGCAACGCCGCCATCCCCGCCGCACTGCGCGGCGCGACCGTGGTCGCGAGCGACCTCGCGCCCGAGCTGTTCGATGTGGGCCGCCGGAAGGCGACCGAGGCCGGGGCCGAATTGGAGTGGCGCGAGGCCGACGCCGAGCGCCTGCCGTTCCGCGACGCCGAATTCGACGCCGTCGTCTCGTGCGTCGGGGTGATGTTCGCGCCGCACCACCGGGCGGCGGCCGACGAGCTGGTGCGCGTGACGAAGCCCGGCGGGCGCATCGGCACGCTGAGCTGGACGCCCGGGGGATTCATCGGCCGCATGTTCGCCGTGATGAAGCCGTTCAACGCGCCGCCGCCTGCCGGCGCGCAGCCGCCGCCGCTGTGGGGC
>DASTQT010000349.1:0-4764 GCA_035761605.1 Agromyces sp.
CGCGGGGGGCGTTCGAACTTCCGCCTCGAACCGGGCTACGGGCACACCCTCTGCGTGTCCGTCGACGACGACGTCGTGCACGGCATCCCGGGCGAACGCCCGTTCCGGCCCGGCGACATCGTGTCGGTCGACGGGGGTGCCGAGGTCGGCGGCTGGAACGGCGACGCGGCATTCACCGTCGTGCTGCCCGACCCGGATCGCCCGGACTCGGTCCGGGCCCGCGAAGCCCTGGCCGAAGCGGCGGACCTCGCGCTCTGGGCCGGGATCGCGCGACTCGCGAGCGCCCGCCACCTGAACGAGGTCGGCGAGGCGATCGAGGAGTCGGTGACCGCGTCCGGCCCGTACGGCATCCTCGAGGGGTACGGCGGGCACGGCATCGGCCGGGCCATGCACGAGGAGCCGACCGTGTACAACCACGCGGTGCGCGGGCGTGGTCCGCGCGTCGTGCCGGGTCTCGTCGTCGCGATCGAGCCGATGATCACGTCGGGCTCGCCCGAGACGTTCGTGCGCGATGACGGCTGGACCGTCACGACCGCCGACGGCAGCGACGGCGCGCACGCCGAGCACAGCGTGGCCGTGCACCGCGACGGCATCTGGGTGCTCACCGCGCCCGACGGCGGCGCCGCCGGCCTGGCGCCGTTCGGCGTCCGCCCCGCGCCCATCGCCTGAACATCGGCGCGTGCGGCGGAGTCGCGCCGTCAGGGCGCCATGATGCCCGAGAGCTCCGCAAGCAGGCCGGGGTAGTCGAGGGCGCCGCGCACGAGGCGCCGCACGTTGTCGGGTTCCGAGAACGCCTCGACGAACTGGTCGAACACCGCCTGGAACTCGGCCCGCCCGTCCTCCGCGAAGGCGATGAGCGCGACGACGTGCACGCTCGCCCCGCCCCACTCGATGGGATGCTCGTCGATCGCGATGGCGATCGCGCTGCGGGAGGCGCTCATGGTCATCGCGTGGGGCACCGCGAGCAGGTCGGTGAACGCCGTCGAGGACATCCGCTCCCGATCGAGCGCGCCCGTCACGTAGTCGTCGTCGACGACCCCCGCCGAGATGAGCCGATCGCCGAGCAGCCGGATGACGTCCTCGCGCTCGCGGCCGCCGACGCCGCGCACGAACAGCTCGGGGCCGATGGTTCGCGAGAGCGTCGAGGCGAGGCGCGCGCGTCGCCGTCCGCGGCGGAGGCGCGCGACCTCGGCGCGCACGCGTTCCAGGTCGTCCTCGGTCGGCAGCGGCGAGACCATCACGACGTGGGGGAGGGGCGCGCGGGGCGGCAGCACCGCGACGACGAGGTCGGCGTCGGTCGCGCCGTCCACGTCGAACCCCGCCGACTCGCCGACGACGAGCTCGACCTCGTCGCCGAGCCGTCCGCGCAGGCGCTCGACGAGCCGGGCGCGGGCGTCGTGGTAGTCGGGTGCGACGACCGCGACGCGCACGACCTCCCCGCGCGCCCGCGTGCGTTCGAGCTGCGCGCCGAGGTGCATCGCGAGGTAGGCGATCTCGTCGTCGTTCACGGTGATGCCCTCGAGCCGCGCGAGCTCGCTGGCGAGGTAGACCGCGAGGTCGTAGATGAGGGGGTAGGCGGCCTTGATGGACGCCGTGAGGGGGTTGCGCGAGTAGCTGTGCTCGGCCGCGCGCGCCGCGAGGTTGTCGACGTGCAGCGCGAGGCGCTCGATGAAGTCGTCGTCGCCGAGCTCGACGAGCCAGTCGCGCGAGATGCGCTCGACGATCTCGCGCAGCACGCCCGCGCGCGTCGCGCCGGACCGCCGGGTCGCCGCGCGCGTGCCGATGAGGCGTGAGAGGTGGCGGATCTCGGCCGGAGGCAGGCGCACCCCGAACTCGCCCCGCACGAGCTCGTCGACGAGACCGGCCAGCTCGTCGTCGGGTTCGGCCGCCCCGGGGTCCGAGGTCGCGGCGAGCGTCCGATCGCGGGCCACCCGGTCGAGCGCGATCGCCACGTGCAGCAGCACGTCGTCGAGCGCGTACTCGTTCGGCGAGTAGCCGGCATCGTCGAGCCCGACGAGCAGCGCTCGCCGGAAGCCGTCCATGGGCGCGAACCCCTCGCGCAACGACGACAGGTCGCGGATGCCGCGGCGCCCCTCCTCGCGGACGAGCGAGCCGACCAGGCGGCGCATCGCGGTCTCGGGGCCGATGAGCCGGACGGTGCTGCCGTCGCGCTCGAGCGCGAGCCCGGTGCCCTGGAGGCGCGCGCGCACGCGGCCGAGGTCGGCCTCGATCGTCGACTCGCTGACGTGGGCTGCGGCGGCCGCCTCGTGCACGTCGAGGCCGTCGCTGGCGTCGGCGAGGTCGCGGATGAGCCGTGCGCGGCGCCCGTCGGGGGTCGCGGCCTCGGACGCGGCCGGGCCGGCCTGCAGCCGACGAGCCCATGCCCGCCGGTCCAGGCGGTAGCCGTCGGGGCCGGACTCGACGACGGCCTCGCCGTCGCGGTTCGCCTGCGCGACGTACGTCCGTACGGTGCGGTCCGAGACGCCGAGCCGCTCCGCGAGGCGGGACGCGGTCATCCAGCCGCCGTCGTCGGCGAGGGCCCCGACGAGGCGCTCCCACTTCTCCGGCACGTCGGCTCGCACCTCACTCCCGATCCGCCGCCGCGGCGCTCGTGCCGGGCGGGTGCCGTCAAGTCAACCACTCCGCGAGCGGATCCGGCCGCGCACCCAGCGCATCTTCCGGGGGTGCGGAAGCAGGTCTGTTGGCACGTGGCGACCTGCCGGGAGCAGACTCGGAACGATCGCGGCATCCGCCGTGACCGATCGAAGAGGACCGGGCGAAGCCGGGCGAGGAGGCAGGCGATGCGGATCGTCGTCGTGTGCGGAGCGGGTGCGTCGAGCACCTTCGCCGCGCTGCGCATCCGCCGGGCCGCCGAAGCGCGCGGACTCGACGTCGACGTGCAGGCCGCCGGGGAGCAGACGCTCGCCGATGCGCTCGCCGGCGCCGACGCCCTGCTCGTGGGCATGCACCTCGCCGAGCGGCTGCCGTCGCTCGAGCAGGATGCGGCCGCGGCATCCGTGCCGCTCGCGGTGCTGCCCGGCGAGACCCGCACGCTCGACGGCGATGCGGCGCTCGACCTCGCGATCGAGATCGCCGGAGCGCGATCATGAACGCCCCCACGCCGCGCAACCCCGTTCCCTGCGCGCACCCGGCGGGCTATGGTGATCACGGGAACGGACGCCAGCGACGGAGGCCGGAGACATGGTGGAGCGCACTGTTCGAGTCGGATCGACCCACGGGCTGCACGCGCGGCCCGCGAAGCTGTTCACCCAGGCCGCCGCGGCATCGGGCTCGAGTGTCACCATCGCGAAATCGGGTGGCGCTCCCGTCAACGCGGCGAGCATCCTCGCCGTCATCGCGCAGGGCATCGACCACGGCGACGAGGTCACCGTGGCGGTCGACGGGGGCGACGAGCAGCGCGTGCTCGACGAGCTCGTCGAGCTGCTCAGCACCGATCACGACGAATAGCCCGCGGCATCCGTCGCCCATCGAATCGAATCGGAGGGGCGAGTGATGGAGTTCAGAGGCACGGGGATCGGCCAGGGCGTGGCCGTCGGACCGGTCGTCCGCATGGCCGAACGGCTGCCTGAGCCGGTGGACCGGCCGAGCCACCTCGACCCGGCCCGCGAGGAGGAGCGCGCCCGCGCGTCGCTCTCGGTCGTGGCCGACGAGCTGCAGCGCAAGGGCCGGCAGGCCGGCGGCGCCGCCCAGGACGTGCTCGAGGCGCAGGCCATGATGGCCGAGGACCCGACGCTCGTCGACGACATCGTGAAGCGGCTCGCCGACGGCAAGACCGCCGAGCGCGCCGTGTTCGAGGCGTTCGCGTCGTTCCGCGACCTGCTCGCCTCGATGGGCGGGTACATGGGCGAGCGCGCGGCCGACCTCGACGACGTGTCGCAGCGCGTCGTCGCGCACCTGCTGAAGGTCCCGGCCCCCGGCGTGCCGAACCCGGGGCACCCGTTCGTGCTCGTGGCGCGCGACCTCGCGCCGGCCGACACCGCGCTCCTCGACCTCGGGCAGGTGCTGGGCCTCGTCACGATCGACGGCGGCCCCACCTCGCACACCGCCATCCTCGCCCGCGAGAAGTCGATCGTCGCGGTCGTCGGGGCGACGGATGCCGCGAGCCTCGCCGACGGCGACACGGTCATCGTCGACGCCGCGAACGACCTGGTCGTGCAGGGCCCGTCGCCCGACGACGTCGCCGCAGTCCGGGAGCGCATCGCCGAGCGCGCCGCACGAGCGGCCGCACCGGTCACCCCGGGCGCGCTCGCCGACGGATCCCCGGTGCCGCTGCTGGCCAACCTCGGCTCGGCCGACGGCGCCGAGGAGGCGCTCGCGCTCGGCGCCGAGGGCGTGGGCCTGTTCCGCACCGAGTTCCTCTTCCTCGACGCGAACACCGCGCCATCCGTCACCGACCAGCAGGCGCAGTACACGCGCATGCTCTCCGCGTTCGCGGGCAAGAAGGTCGTCGTGCGCGTCTTGGACGCCGGCGCCGACAAGCCGCTGTCGTTCCTCAACGACGCGCCCGAGGAGAACCCGGCGCTCGGCCTGCGCGGCATCCGCGCGCTGCGGCATTCCGAGGTGATCCTGCGCGAGCAGCTCACGGCCCTCGCCGCCGCCGACGCCGCGACCGACGCCGACCTGTGGGTCATGGCGCCCATGATCGCCACCGTGGAGGAGACGCGCTACTTCACCGCGCTCTGTCGCGAGCTCGGCATCAAGGTCGCCGGCGTCATGGTCGAGACCCCGTCGGCCGCGCTGGTC
>DASTQT010000350.1:0-2009 GCA_035761605.1 Agromyces sp.
CGAGGTGGCCGGGTTCGACGTCGACGCGCGCTCGGTCGAGCAGGCGTCGGCCGCCGGCATCCGCCCGGTCGAGGATGCCGCGGCGGCCGCGCGCGACGCCGACGCCGTCTTCACCTCGCTCCCGAGGTCCGAGCACTCGCGGCAGGTGCTGATCGGCGGCGCCGACCGTCCCGGCGTGTTCGACGTCGTGCGGCGCGGGACGCTCGTGCTCGACACCTCGACCGTGGACGTCGAGACGTCGCGCGCCTGTCACGAGGCGGCGGAGGCCCGCGGCATCCGGTTCGTCGACGCGCCCGTCTCCGGCGGCATCGCCGGCGCCCACGCGGGCACGCTGACGTTCATGCTCGGCGGCGACGAGGAGGCGACCTCGGAGGCGGCGGCGCTCGTGCAGCCGATGGCCGGGCACGTGTTCGTCGTCGGCGGGCCGACCTCGGGCATCGCGGCGAAGCTCGCGAACAACCTCATGCTGTTCATCACGCTGCAGGCGTCGTCCGAGGGCGCGCGCCTCGCGGAGGCGCTCGGACTCGACCCGACGGTGTTCCACGACATCGCGACCGTGTCGTCGGGCGACTCCTGGCCGCTGCGCACCTGGTACCCGGTGCCCGGCGTCGTCGAGACCAGCCCGGCGAACCGCAACTTCGACGCGACGTTCACGACCCGGCTCGCCGAGAAGGACCTGTCGTACGCGCTCGCCGCGGGCGAGGCCGCCGGGCTCGACCTCGCCGCGGGCCGGCTCGCGATGGAGCGCTTCACGCGACTCGTCGACGAGGGCTACGGCGACAAGGACTGCAGCCTCGTCGACAAGTACGTCGGCCGCGACGGGCGCACGCCGGGCTTCGACCCGAACGCGGGGTGAACGGCGTCTCGCACGCGGCATCCGTTCACCCGCAGTCGGTACCCTCGAATGGCGACGCGAGGAGGTGGGCATGGGCTGGCGGCTGCCGTGGCAGCGGCGTCGAACACGCGTGCGGATGACGCCGTTCGACCGCTCCAAGCTGCCCGAGGTCAAGGCGCCCACCTTCGACGAGATGCTCGAGGAGGGCATGCTCATGGCCGAATCGGCAGGGCGGATGGCGCTGAAGAACCGCCTCATCGTCGGCGCCCTGCGCGGCGACGCGCCGTACTCCGACGAGCGCGCGGCCGCGATGGCACGCGACGTGCTCTACGAGCTCGTGCAGGAGGCCGACGAGGCCGTCGAGCACCTCGCCGCGGAACGCGAGACGGCCGCGCAGCGAGAGGGCCGGTCGCAGCACCAGCACGACTACCACCGCGGCGACCTGCTGAACCTGCGCCGGCGCGAGAAGGTGCACGCCGCGGTCGCGAAGGCGCTGTGGACGCGGCGATCCGACGAGGCGTACATCGCCGAGCTGGTCGAGCGCGCTCGCGCGGATGCGTGGGACGACCTGGGTTCCGCGATCGAGCAGGAGCTCGACCGGCGCTGGCCGCGCTTCGACGAGGAGCCCGACTACGCCGACCATCGCGCCGAGCGGATGGAGGTCGTCGCCGACGACCTGGCTCGCGACCTCGCGCGGCTCGAGGCGCAGCGCGCGGTGGAGTCCATCCCCGAATACTGATGCGTCGCACGCGGCATCCATCACACTGGGCGCATGACCCGCAACTGGACCCCCCTCGCCGTCGTCTACCTGGTGCTCGCGATCGCGGGCCTCGTCGGCACGTGGACCTGGAACCTGATCGCGATCGCGGAGCGCAACGACTTCATCGGCGACCTGACATCGAGCGGCCCGGCGGTGTCGTCGATCACGACCGACCTGCTGATCGTGGCGGTGGCGGGCAGCATCCTCATCGCCGTCGAGTCGCGGCGGCTGGGCATGCGGTTCGCGTGGCTCTACATCCTCGGGTCTGCGCTCACGGCGTTCGCGTTCACCTTCCCGCTGTGGCTCGCGATGCGCGAGCGGCGGTTGACCGCCCTGGCGGCGCCTGCGCAACCCGATGCCGGCGGATCCGCGCGCGGCTAGCGTGGTCGCATGACCGCCGACGAGCCCGACGAG
>DASTQT010000351.1:0-2277 GCA_035761605.1 Agromyces sp.
CGCACGCGCGCGACGCCGGGCAGCACGCTCAGCCGGTCGACGAGTTCGCGCTCGGCGTAGTCGGTCAGCTCGAGCACGTTCATGGTGTCGCTCGACAGCGCGAGCCAGATCACCGCCTCGGCGCCGAAGTCGACCTTGCCCACTTCCGGCGGCTCGGCCTCGGGCGGCAGGTCGCCCGCCACGCGCGCCACGCGGTCGCGGACGTCGTTGGCGGCCTCGTCGACGGAACGGTCCGGGTCGAACTCCAGGTTGATGCTCGAGCGCCCGTCGACGCTCTGCGAGGTGATCTTGGTGATGCCCTCGAGGCCGGCGACGCGTTCCTCGATCACCTGCGTGATCTTGGTTTCGACCACGTCGGCCGACGCGCCGAGGTAATCGGTCTCGATCGAGACGATCGGGGCCTCGACGTCGGGCAGCTCGCGCACCGCGAGTCGCGAGGCCGCGAGCAGCCCGAGGATCACCAGCATCAGGCTGATGACGGCGGCGAACACCGGCCGCTTGACCGAGACTTCGGACAGCTTCATCGGGCGACCGTGTTCTTCACCTCTCCCGCGTCCGCGGGAGAGCTCGGCCGCAGGCCGGGTGAGGGCGCGGCCGACGCCGCGCGGGTGCGCGCGGCGCCGCCTTCGACGACTTCGACGGTTGCGCCGTCCCGGAGCTTCTGCGTACCCTCGGTGACGACGGATTCGCCCGGCTCGAGGCCGGCCGTGACCTGCACGGTGCCGACCTGGCGCTGCCCGGTCTGGATCTTGCGCTTGGCCGCGGTGCCGTCGCGCACGACGTAGACGTAGACGTCACCCTGCTCCGGCACGAGCGATTCCTCGGGCACGACCAGCACGTCCGCCTCGCCGCGCTCGAGCTTCACGGTCAGGAACATGCCGGGCTTCAGCAGGCCGCGGTCGTTCGGCAGTGCGGCGCGCACCGTCACCGAGCGCGTCTGTGGATCGACGCGCGAGTCGACGCTCGCGACGCGACCGTCGAACGTCTGGCCCGGGTACGCGACGCTCGTCGCCCGCACCTCGAGGCCCGGCTTCATCGACGCGACGACGATCTCGGGGACGGTGAAATCGAGCTTGATCGTCTGCGTGTCGTCGAGGGTGGTGATGACAGCGCCCGGCTCGACCAGGCTGCCGACGCTGACGCGCCGCAGGCCCACCCGGCCGCTGAACGGCGCGCGGATCACGGTGTCGCTGACGCGGGCGCGCGCCGAGGCCACCCGCGCCTGATTCGCGGCGTGCGTCGCCACGATCTGCTCGATCTGCTGGTCGGAGAGGACCTTGGTCTGGTACAGCTCGCGGCTGCGCTTGAGCTGCGCCGCGCTTTCGGTGAGCGCGGCCTGTGCGACGGCGAGGTCCGCGCGCGCCTGGGCGCCGTCGAGTTCCACGAGCACGTCGCCCTTGCGAACCTGCTGTCCTTCGGCGAACCGCACGGCGGTCACGAGGTTCGAGACTTTCGCGGTCACGTCGATGGATTCGTTGGCCCCCGCAGTGCCGAGCGCCTCGACCTGGAGCCGCTGGCGCACGATCCGCGATTCCCCGACGACGACCGGCACGGTGGGCCCGCCCGTCGACGCTCGCCCAGGAGCGGTGGCCGATGAGCGCCCCGCGGGGGCGGGCGACGCGGACGCGGCGGGCGCGCGACTGGCTCGCTCCCCCGAAATGTGCCACGCGAAGCCGACGACCAAGGCGCCGATCAGGGTGCCGAGCAGCACCTTACGCAGGGAATCAGGCATGGATCGCAAGTCGCCTTCACCGCCACCGGGCAGCATTGTATCGCCCACGGTTCGCACGAACGGCGCGTTTGGATCGCAGGTCGGTCAAGGGGACGCGCACGGTCCGACAGCCGTGCGCGCCGTTGGTTCAGCCCGGTTCGGGATCGGAGCCCTCGGGCACGCCTTCGAACAGCGGCGTGGAGAGATAGCGCTCGCCCGTGTCGGGCAACATCGCGAGCAGCACGGACCCGTGTGGCGCTTTCTCAGCGACCTTGATCGCGGCGGCGAACGTGCCGCCGGACGAGATGCCGCAGAAAATGCCTTCCTTCGCCGCGAGCGCGCGCGAGGCGGCGATCGCTTCGTCGTCGGTCACGGGCACGATTTCGTGCGGCACGGCGCGATTGAGGACCTTCGGCACGAAGTCGGGCGTCCAGCCCTGGATCTTGTGCGGCTTGAACTCCGCACCGGCGAGCAGCGAGGCCCCCGCGGGCTCGGTCGCGATCACGCGGACTTCGGGGCGCGCGAGGCGGATCATCTCGCCGGCACCGGTGAGCGTGCCGCCGGTG
>DASTQT010000352.1:0-4648 GCA_035761605.1 Agromyces sp.
TGCTCGGCGAGGGCCCGGACGGGCTCGCCGAGGCCATCGTGCGCCGGGCCGACGAGATCGGAGCCGCCCGTGTCTGACCGCATCGCGACATCCCCGCCCGAGGTCGACCGGGTCGCCGCGTCGAAGCGCCTCGGCGGGCTCGGGCGGCTGCAGCGGCGGCGCCTCCGCGAGTTCACCGCCGACTGGGTCGCCGAGCACGGCGGCACCGGCGACCGGCTCGTCGTGCTCGCCGGCCCGACCGCGGTCGGCAAGGGCACCGTCGCCGGGTACATCCGCGAGCACCACCCCGACGTGAAGCTCTCCGTCTCGGCGACGACTCGCGCGCCGCGGCCGGGCGAGGTCGAGGGCGAGCACTACTTCTTCGTCTCCGACGACGAGTTCGATCGGATGGTCGAGGCCGGCGAGCTGCTCGAGTGGGCGACCGTGCACAACGCGTACCGGTACGGCACGCCGCGTCGCGCCGTCGAGGAGGCGATCGCCGCCGGGAGCAGCGTGCTGCTCGAGATCGACATCCAGGGCGCGCGCTCCGTGCGCCGGGCGATGCCCGAGGCGACGCTGGTGTTCCTGCTGCCGCCGACGTGGGACGAGCTCGTGCGCCGACTGGTCGGCCGGGGCACCGAGAGCCCGTCTGAACAGCAGCGCCGGCTCGAGACCGCGAGGGTCGAACTGGCCGCGGTGGAGGAGTTCGACCACGAGGTCGTCAACCACGAGGTCCGCGAGGCCGCGCAAAAGGTCGTAGACTTGATGCGGCCTCGTCGGGGCAGGCGTCAGCCTGCCCCGCGCCACGATCTTCCGCGCACCGACCGTGCGCCCCATTCGAAGGAGTCCCTCCATGGCTGAGAAGCTGTCCGGCATCATCGACCCGCCGATCGACGACCTGCTGTCGAAGGTCGACTCGAAGTACCAGCTGGTCATCTTCGCCTCGAAGCGGGCGCGCCAGATCAACGACTACTACGCCGACCTCCACGAGGGCAGCCTGTTCGACAACGTCGGCCCGCTCGTCGACTCGTCGATCGACGACAAGCCGCTGTCGGTCGCGCTCCACGAGGTCAACGAGGACAAGCTGCGCCTCCGCCCGATCGGCGAGTAGCCGGCAGGCGCGCATGGCGCTGAACATCGTCGTCGGCATCACCGGCGGCATCGCGGCGTACAAGGCCGTGTCGGTGGTGCGCTCGCTCGTGCTCGCCGGGCACGACGTCCACGTCGTGCCGACCGAGTCGGCGCTGCGCTTCGTCGGCCGTCCGACGCTCGAGGCGATCTCGCGCAACCCGGTGCACACCGACCTCTTCGAGGGCGTCGCCGAGGTGCGCCACGTGGCCATCGGCCAGGCCGCCGACCTCATCGTCATCGCCCCGGCGACCGCGAACAGCATCGCGAAGCTCGCCGCGGGCCTCGCCGACGACCTGCTCGGCAACAGCGTGCTCGCGAGCGAGGCGCCCGTCGTGATCGCCCCGGCCATGCACACCGAGATGTGGAACCATCCGGCCACGCAGGCGAACATCGCGACCCTGCGCGAGCGCGGCGTGACGATCGTCGGCCCGGCGGTCGGCCAGCTCACGGGCAGCGACAGCGGCCCCGGGCGGCTCGAGGAGCCCGACGTGATCGTCGCGGCGGCCCTCGAGGTGGCCGAGCGGCACGGGCTGCTCGCCGCCGCGTCCGGCACGGTTCCCCAGGACCTCGCCGGACGGCGCGTGGTCGTCACCGCGGGCGGCACACGCGAGCCGCTCGATCCCGTGCGCTTCCTCGGCAACCGGTCGAGCGGCAAGCAGGGCGTCGCGATCGCCGAGGCGGCCGCGGCGCGGGGCGCCGAGGTCACGCTCGTCGCCGCCAACCTCGAGGTGGGCGAGCCCGGCGGATGCCGCGTGCGCGCCGTCTCGACCGCGCTCGAGCTTCGCGATGCCGTGCTCGAGGCCGCCGCCGCGGCCGACGTCGTCGTGATGGCCGCCGCGGTCGCCGACTACCGCCCCGCGGCCGTCAGCGAAGCCAAGATCAAGAAGGTCGACGGTGAGGAGCGGATCACGCTCGAACTCGTGCGCAATCCCGACATCCTCGCCGAGCTCGGCGCGGCCGCGCACGACGGCACGCTGCTCGTCGGGTTCGCCGCCGAGACCGAGGAGGACCCCGAGCGGCTGCTCGAGCTCGGGCGCGCCAAGCGCCGAGCGAAGGGCGCCGACCTGCTCGTCGTCAACCGCGTCGGCTGGTCGCGCGGCTTCGCGGCCGACGAGAACGCCGTGTCGATCATCGGCGCATCCGACGAGGTCGTCGCCGAGTCATCCGGCACCAAGATGTCGGTGGCGCACGGCATCCTCGACGTCGTCGCCGCACGACTCCCGGCCACCGGCGACGCCCGCGCCGCATCCACGACGAAGGACACCCACCCCGCATGAGCGCACTGCGCCAGTTCACCTCCGAGTCCGTCACCGAGGGCCACCCCGACAAGATCTGCGACCAGGTCTCCGACGCGATCCTCGACGCGCTGCTCGCGGTCGACCCGCACGCCCGCGTCGCCGTCGAGACGCTCGTCACCACGGGGCTCGTGCACGTCGCCGGCGAGGTCTCGACCTCCGGCTACGTCGAGATCCCCGCGATCGTGCGCGACCGCATCACCTCGATCGGGTACGACTCGTCCGACGTGTGGTTCGACGGGCGCTCGTGCGGCGTCTCGGTCTCGATCGGCGGCCAGTCGCCCGACATCGCGCAGGGCGTCGACCACGCCTACGAGTCGCGCGAGGGTGCGAGCATCGACGAGCTCGACCAGCAGGGCGCGGGCGACCAGGGCATCATGTTCGGCTACGCCGTGCGCGAGACGCCCGAGCTCATGCCGGTGCCGATCTGGCTCGCGCACCGTCTCGCCGAGCGGCTCGCGCGGGTGCGCAAGGACGGCGAGCTCGACTACCTGCGGCCCGACGGCAAGACGCAGGTCACGGTCGGCTACGAAGGGCAGACCGCGCGAACGATCGAGACCGTGGTGCTCTCGACGCAGCACGCGACGAGCGTGTCGACCGAGCAGCTGCGCGCCGAGGTCGAAGAACTGGTGATCCGGCCGGTGCTCGACACCGTGGAACTGTCGCGTCCCGACCTGAAGGTGCTGATCAACCCGACGGGCCGGTTCGAGATCGGCGGGCCGCAGGGCGACGCGGGCCTCACCGGCCGCAAGATCATCATCGACACGTACGGCGGCGCGAGCCGGCACGGGGGCGGCGCGTTCAGCGGCAAGGATCCGTCGAAGGTCGACCGCTCGGCCGCGTACGCGATGCGCTGGGTCGCGAAGAACGCGGTCGCCGCGGGCCTCGCAGACCGGCTCGAGCTGCAGGTCGCGTACGCGATCGGCGCCGCCGCGCCTGTGGGGCTCTACGTCGAGACGTTCGGCACCGGCCAGGTGCCCGAAGATCGCATCATCGGGGCCATCCGCGAGGTGTTCGACCTGCGCCCGGCCGCGATCATCCGCGACCTCGACCTGCTGCGGCCGATCTACGCCGACACGGCCACGTACGGCCACTTCGGCCGCGAGCTGCCCGCCTTCACGTGGGAGCGGCTGGACCGCGTCGAGGACCTCCGCGCCGCCGCCGGGCTCTAGGGTGACCGGCGGGGCGGTGGCGAGGGTCCTCGTCGACTCGCCGCTGCCGCAGCTCGACCAGCTGCTCGACTACCGCGTGCCCGACCGGCTCGCCGGCGAGGTCGCGGCGGGCGTGCGCGTGCGCGTGCCGCTGCGCTCGGGCGGCCGCATCGCCGATGCGTGGGTCGTCGAGATCGCCGCGCGCTCCGAGTACCGGGGCGAGCTGAGCGAGATCGAGGGCGTCGTCACCGACGTGCCGCTGCTCATGCCCGACGTGTGGCGACTCGCGCGCACCGCCGCCGACCGGGCCGCGGGCAATGCGAGCGACATCCTGCGCATCGCGATCCCGGGCCGCTACGTCCGCGCCGAGAAGGCGTGGCGGGCCGATCCCGGCGAGCCCGGGCCGCTGCCCGACCCGGCACCGGCGATCGACGGCTACGAGGCGGGCCGCGTCGAGCGCGGCCTCGCCGGGGGTGAGCGGATGGCGCTGGCCGCCGACGCCAGGTCCGTTCGGCTGCCCTCGGGCGCCTGGGTGGGCGCCTGGGCCGCGACCCTCGCCGAGGCCGCCGCGCACGTGCTCGCACACGACCGCTCGTCGGTGATCGCCGTGCCCGACTACCGCGACCAGGAGCAGCTCGAGGCCGCGCTCGCCGCGCTCGTCGACCCCAGACGGGTGGTCCGCACCGACGCGCGGCAGTCCGGGCCGGCCAGGTTCCGCGGCTTCCTCGATGCGACGGGCGAGGCCGCCCGCGTCGTGATCGGCAGCCGGTCGACCGTGTACGCGCCGGCGAGCCGTCTCGGGCTCATCGCGGTGTTCGACGACGGCGACCCGCTCCAGTCCGAACCCCTCGCGCCGGGCGTGCACGCGCGCGACGCGGCGCTCATCCGGCAGGAGCAGAGCGATGCCGCGCTCGTACTCCTCGCGCACTCCCGGAGCGTCGAGGTCCAGCGCCTCGTCGAGCTGGGCTGGGTCCACGACGTGCCGCTCCGCCGCGGCGCCCGGCCGCGCGTGGTGCTGACCGAGCAGCAGGCCGCCCCCGAGAGCGGCGGCGCCCGGATCCCGTCCGCGGCGTGGCGCGAGGCGCAGGAGGC
>DASTQT010000353.1:0-2192 GCA_035761605.1 Agromyces sp.
CGAATGGCAAGTTCAGGGAACACTTCGCGACTTCTCGATGCAGCAGCAGCCAGCGGGCCGCGGCGGGCGCCGACAGAATGGGGAGCGCAGCGACATCCGTCATCGAAGGAGGGCCCGCGTGGACGACGTGACGAACGTGAGCGAGCACGACCTCGGGCACCTGCGGCAGTGCGTCGAGCTGGCGCAGCAGGCGCGCGACCGAGGCGACCATCCGTTCGGGTCGGTCGTCGTCACCGCCGACGGTCGCGTGGTCGAGGGGCTCAACACGGTCGTGACGCGGCGCGATCCGACCGGGCACGCCGAGACGAACGTGGTCCGCGAGGCGGCGGCGCGACTCGAGCCAGACGAGCTCGCCGCATCCACGATGTACACGAGCACCGAGCCGTGCGCGATGTGCGCGGGCGCGATCTACTGGAGCGGCATCCCGCGCGTGGTGTTCGCCCTGTCGGAGTCGGGCCTCGCGGGCATCGTCGCCGAGCAGGAGGGCGTGCCGACCCTGAGCCTGCCGTGCCGCGAGGTGTTCGCGCGCGGCGGGCGTCCGGTCGCGGTCGCGGGGCCCGCCGACCTGCCCGAGGCCGTCGACGTGCACGACGGTTTCTGGATCTGACCGGTCGCGCCCGGCTCACGCCGGAGTGCGTCCCGCCACGGCCCACGCCCGCGCGGTCAGCGCGATCGACCCGTCGGCCCCTGCCTCAACCGACGCGCGCATGCGCTCGCGGATCGCCTCGCGCGCGTCATCCGTCACGGTGGCGAGGTACGCCGGGGCCGCCCCCTGCCCGCCGAGGAACGGCGTCCACAGGTCGTCGAAGTCCACGAAGACGGTGTCGATCTCGATCGGCCACACGCGAACGGATGCCGCATCGCCGCCGAGCCCGGTCATCCACAACTCACGCAGCGGCTCGGGTCGGCACAGCGGGAAGCGCCGCCCCTCGTCGAGGGCGGCGGACTCGCGGTCGACGGCGACCGCCGCGTCCCAGAACCGGCGCATGAACTGCATGCCCTCGGCGTAATCCCACACGTACGCCGCGACGAGCCCGCCCGGCGCAGCGACGCGGGCGAACTCCGCGAGCGCGGCGGCGGGGTCGGGCACGAAATTCAGCACGAGGCCCGACACCACGACGTCGGCAGAGCCGTCCGCGGCCGGCAACCGCATCGCGTCGCCCTCCTCGAACCGCACCGCAGGCAGGCCCGCGAGCCGTGGACGCGCGCGGGCCGCGGCGAGGAAGCCGGGCGACGGGTCCACGCCGATGACCGATGCGGGGTCGCACCGCTCGACGATCGCCTCGGTGAGCGCACCGGTGCCGCAGCCGACATCCAGCCAGCGGATGTCGCGGGCCGCGCCGAGTTCGTCCACGAAGCGGTCCGCGACGAGCCGGCTCCAGCGCCCGACATACCGTTCGTAGGATGCGCCGTCCTGCCACCGGTCGGGGATCCGCATGTGCCGTTTCTACGCCCCGGACTCCGTCGCGGCAACCAGCGCGGGCGGCGCGCCCGAAACGGGGCCGGGCGCTCGGGGCGCGCCCTGACGCGGCGAGTCGCTCACGTCGGTAGCCTCCGCGTATGGACCCGAACCGCCGCGCCATCCGTCGCGCCCGCGCCGCCACCGTCACCCTCGCCGCGGCTGCCGTCGCCCTGCTGCTCGCGGGGTGCGCCCCCGCCGGCCCGACGACCCCGGCGACGACCGCGCCGCCCGCCGAGACGACTCCGGTGCCCGCCACCGAGATGCCGCCGGCATCCGACACCCCGGCGACCGGCAGCGCCGACCGCCCGCTGGACGCGATCGACGCGTACGCACTGTGCCGCGCGCAGACCTACGCGTACTACCCGGGCGACTTCGCGCTGCTCGACTACGCGCCGTTCAGCGACGCGACGGTGCTGCAGCGCGACGACGGCGACTGGTTCGTCTACATGGAGGTCGACGACGGCAACCGGACGCCCGACCTCGTCGAGTCGGGCGGCAGCGAGTGCATCGTCGGCGGCACGATCGGCGAGCCGGAATGGCAGTCCTTCGGTGTGATCTCGCGGGATGTCGCAGCCGAGTCGATCGCGGACTACAACCGTCCTCCGGCCCAGCCGTAGGGTGCGGTGAGCGGATGTCGCGACATCCGCTCACCCGTCAGGTCGGCACGCCGGGCGCGGTCGGTGCCCCGGGCGGCAGCCAGTACTCGGGCGCCGGCAGCATCACGCCGCCG
>DASTQT010000354.1:0-5452 GCA_035761605.1 Agromyces sp.
GACGAGCGCGTCGAGGTCCTCCCGGCCGGGCACGGTCACCGAGACATCGCCGAGCCCGAGGCTCGCGGCGCGCGGACCCGAGCCGCGGCTGTTCCAGATGTTCATCGCGATGTGGTGGTGGTAGCCACCCGCCGAGGCGAAGACCGCGCCCGGGTAGCCGGACTGGGTGGTCTCGAAGCCGAGCGCGCCGACGTAGAAGTCGCTCGCGGTCGCGACGTCGCCGACCTGCAGGTGCACGTGCCCGACCTTGCCGGCGAGTGACGGGCCGGCGTCGACGGCCGCCTGCGTCAGGTGGCGCTGCAGGTAGGCGTTGGGGTCGAGGTAGTTGGTCGCCATCCGGATCTGCTCGCCGTCGTGGATCCACGTGCTGCGGTCGCGGTCGGTGTAGAGCTCGACGCCGTTGCCCTCGGGGTCGGTGAAGTAGAACGCCTCGCTCACGAGGTGGTCGCTCGAGCCGACGAAGCGGCTGCGCGGGTCCTGCGCGGCGCGCAGTACGGTCGCGGCGAGGCTCGGCTTGTCGTCGAACAGGAAGGCCGTGTGGAACAGGCCCGACTGGCGCGGGTCGACGCCCGGCAGGTCGGGCGTGTGGATCAGCCGCACGAGCGGGGTGGTGCCGCGGCCGAGCACGCGGTGCACCTCGCGGTCGCGGCTCTGCTCCTCGAGCGGCTCCATCGCGAAGGCGTGGGCGTAGTAGGAGGTCATGCCCTCGAGATCGCCGACGCGAAGGGTGACCGCACCCATCGAGGTCGCCGGGTTGAGGATGCGCTCGTCCATCGTTGCTCCGTCCGAGATTACTTGTAGCAACAACTATACCACGAGACCATTGTGGGGGTCGAGTAGGACGCGACGCGCCCGTATCGAGACCGACGAGTCGTGCGTGGGGGTCTCGATACGGTCGCTGCGCGGCCTACTCGACCACCGGGGTCAGCGGCGCGGATTCGTGCTCGCGCGCACGATCAGCTCGGGCTGGAACACCGTCTGGCGGGGGATGAGCTCGGGGTCGGCGGTCTCCTCGAGCAGGATCCGGAGTGCGGTGCGGCCGATCATGCGGCTCGGCTGGCGCATCGATGAGAGGGGCACGGCCGCGGCGGCGGCGAACGCGTTGTCGTCGAACCCGATGAGCGCGATCTCGTCGGGTACGAGCATCCGCCCGTCGACGATGAGCGCCTGCAGCAGGCCGAGCGCGAGCAGGTCGTTCGCGGCGAAGATCGCGTCGGGCCAGTCGGCACGGGGCCGCGCGATGATGCGCGCGCCGGCGGCCGCGCCATCCGCGACCGTCAGCGCATCGGTCGCGACGACCTCGAGGTCGACGTGCTCGGCGGCGTTCTCGGCCGCGGCGCGCGCACCCGCGAGCCGGTCGTTCACCTGGCGGATGTCGAACGGGCCGCCGACGAACGCGATGCGCCGCCGTCCGGTGGCGATGAGGTGCTCGACCGCCATGCGCCCGCCGTTGACGCTGTCGACCGAGACCGAGCTGAAGCGGCCATCGCCGCTGAACCGGTCGACGAGCACCGCCGGGATGCCGCGCGAGCGCAGCCGCTCGAGGCGCGGGTTGATGTCGCCGTACGGCGAGATGAGCACGCCGCGCACCTGCTGCTCCTCGAACAGGTCGAGGTACATGCGCTCGCGCTTCGGGTCCTCGTCGGTGTTGCCGTAGAGGATCGCGATGCCCTGGCCGGATGCCTCGTCCTCCGCGCCGCGGACGACGTCGCCGAAGAACGGGTTCTGCCCGTCGAGCACGACGAAGCCGACGGTCGTGCTCACGCCGGCGCGCAGCTTGCGGGCCGCGTCGTTGCGCACGTAGCCGAGCGCCTCGATCGCCTCGTGCACGCGGCGGATGGACTCCGCCGACACCTCGCCCGGCCGGTTGAGCACGTTCGAGACCGTGCCCACCGAGACGCCCGCGTGCTGGGCGACGTCGCGAATGCTCGCCGGGGCCATCGCGCTCCTTCTCCATCGAATCTGCTGGCGGGGAGTCATCCGTCCGGGTCCGACTTGACCGCGGTGGATGTCCTCCATAGAGTATGCCTGAATCGAGCCTGAATCGATTCATAAAGTTTTCACCTCAAGGAGGAGGACGTGACCGTGGACCAGGTCCCCACGACCCCCGCAACCCCGGCGCTCGAGCTGTCGAAGGTCGTCAAATCCTTCGGCGCGGTCGTCGCCCTCCGATCCGGTACGATCACGCTCCACGAGGGCTCGATCCACGCCCTGATCGGCGAGAACGGCGCCGGCAAGTCGACGCTCGTGAAGATCATCGCGGGACTGTACCGTCGCGACGCGGGCACGTTCCGCCTGCGCGGCGAGGAGGTCGACTTCCACACGACCGCGCAGTCGAAGGCGGCCGGCATCGCCGTGATCTACCAGGAGCCGACGCTGTTCCCCGACCTGTCGGTCACGGAGAACATCTTCATGGGCCGGCAGCCGACGAACCGCTTCGGCCGCATCGACCGGAAGGCGATGCGCACCGAGGCCGACGAGATCTTCGCCCGGCTGGGCGTGTCGATCGATCCCGACCGCATCACGGAGGGCCTCTCGATCGCCGACCAGCAGATCATCGAGATCGCCAAGGCCATCTCGCTCGACGCGCGCGTGCTGATCATGGACGAGCCGACGGCGGCGCTCTCGGGCGTCGAGGTCGAGCGGCTGTTCGCCGTCGCGCGCAGCCTGCGCGACGAGGGCCGCGCGCTGATGTTCATCTCGCACCGCTTCGACGAGGTGTTCGCGCTGTGCGACACCGTCACGGTCATGCGCGACGGCAGCTACATCGCCACCGAGCCGATCGCCGAGACCAGCGTCGACGAGCTCGTGCGCCAGATGGTGGGCCGGGATGTCGCGGAGCTGTTCCCGAAGCTCCCGGCCGAGATCGGCGACGACGTGCTGGTCGTCGAGGGCCTCACCCGCACGGGCGTGTTCCACGACATCAGCTTCACGGTGCGCGCCGGCGAGATCGTCGGGCTCGCGGGCCTCGTCGGCGCGGGCCGGAGCGAGGTCGCCCGCGCCATCTTCGGCGTCGACCCGTACGAGTCCGGATCGGTCCGGCTCGGCGGACAGGCCCTGCCGAAGGGCAATCCCCGCGTGGCGATGGCGCGCGGCCTCGCGCTCGTGCCCGAGGACCGCCGCAAGCAGGGGCTCGTGCTCGACGAGTCCGTCTCGCGCAACGTCACCCTCGCCATCCGGAACTCGCTCACCAAGGGCGGGCTGCTCACCAACCGGGCCGAGAACGCCGCGGCCGCGGTGTGGGCCAGTCGCCTCGAGGTCAAGACCGCGGCGCTGGACGCCGAGACCGGCACGCTCTCCGGCGGCAACCAGCAGAAGGTCGTGCTGGGCAAGTGGCTCGCGACCGAGCCGAAGGTGCTCATCGTCGACGAGCCCACGCGCGGCATCGACGTCGGCACCAAGTCCGAGGTGCACCGCCTGCTGTCCGAGCTCGCGCAGCAGGGCCTGGCGATCCTCATGATCTCGTCGGAGCTTCCCGAGGTGCTCGGCATGGCCGACCGCGTGCTGGTCATGCGCGAGGGATGGCTCACCGGCGAGTTCCCCCGTTCCGAAGCCACCCCCGAGACCGTGATGTTCGCGGCCACCGCCGAGAAGGAGGACGCGAAGTGACCGCGACCGCCGCCCCGCCCGCCAAGCCCGCGCCGTCCGCGGCGACGCGCGCCGTGTCGAACCTGTTCAAGGCGCGTGAGACCGGCATCGTCATCGCGCTGCTCGCGGTGATCGTCGTCGCGACGATCGTGAACCCGAACTTCCTGTTCTCGGCCGACGGGTTCCGCGACCTGCTGCTGACGCCGTCGCTGCTGCTGCTCGTCGCGGTCGGCCAAGCCATCGTCATCATCACCCGCAACGTCGACCTGTCGGTCGGCTCGGTGCTGGGACTGACCGCGTACCTCACCGGCCGGCTGTTCATCGACCTGCCCGGCATCCCGATCATCGTGGTCTTCCTCGCGGGCATCGCGTTCGGCGCGATCCTGGGCCTGGTCAACGGTGCGCTGGTCGCGTTCGCGAAGGTGCCCGCGCTGGTGATCACCCTCGGCACGCTCTACATCTACCGCGGCGTCAACGTCGCGTGGACGGGCAGCGACCGGATCAACGCGTCCGACCTGCCCGCGGACTTCCGGGGCCTCGGCACCGGGCAGATCCTGTACATCCCGATCCTCACGATCATCGCCGTGGCCGTGCTCGTCGTCGCCGCCTGGGTGCTCCGCAACCTCCGCAGCGGCCGCGAGTTCTACGCGATCGGCTCCGACCCGTCCGCCGCGCACCTGTACGGCCTCCCCGTCACGCGCCGCATCCTCGCCGCATTCCTCGTCAGCGGCGCGCTCGCGGGCCTGGCCGGCGTGCTCTACGCCGCCCGGTACGGCACGGTCAGCTCGCAGGCCGGCACCGGCTGGGAGCTGCAGGCGATCGGCGCGGCCGTCATCGGCGGCGTCGCGATCTCCGGCGGCGTGGGCACGCTGTGGGGCGCCGCGATCGGCGCGTACCTGCTGCTCACGATCAACCGGGCCCTGCCGATCCTCGGCATCCAGGACTTCTGGCAGCGCGCCGTGGTCGGCGCGCTCATCATCGGCGCGATCGTGCTCGACCGGGTGCTCGCGCTCCGACAATCCCGCAAGCTGCTCGAGATCAGGGAGGAAGGCCGATGACCGCCACCGCCCCCGCGCCGGACACCCGGACCGCCCGCACCTACCAGGCGTACAGCAACCCGCTGTGGCGGCGCGTGCTCCTGACCCGCGAGACCGCCGTCATCGTGCTGCTGGTCGGCGTGATCGCCGTCGCGCTCGCGACCGTGCCGAACTTCGACAGCCCGCTCACGGTCACCTACCTGCTGCGGGATGTCGCGCCGATCCTGCTCATCGCACTGCCGATGACGCTCATCATCATCACCGAGGAGATCGACCTCTCGGTCGCGTCGATCGTCGGCCTCTCCAGCGTGATGACCGGCATCCTCACCCAGGCCGGGCTGCCGTTCCCGGTCGCGGCGATCGCCGCGATCCTCGTCGGCACGATCGCGGGCGTGGTCAACGGGTTCCTCGTCACCGTGGTCGGGCTGCCCTCGCTCGCGGTCACGATCGGCACGCTCGCACTGTTCCGCGGCATCGCGGTCGGCCTGCTCGGCACGACCGCGGTCACCGACTTCCCCGAGTTCTGGACCGACCTCGCCAAGGACAACATCCCCGGCACGCCGATCCCCGGCATCATGATCCCGTTCGTCGTGCTCGCCGTCGGGTTCGCGATCCTGCTGCACTTCACCCCCTTCGGGCGATCGCTCTATGCCATCGGCCTCAACAAGGAGGCCGCGGCGTTCTCGGGCGTCGACGTCGGCCGGGCGAAGTTCATCCTGTTCGTGCTCTCCGGCACCGTCTCGGGCTTCGCGGGCGTGTACTTCACGCTGCTCTACAGCAACGCCCGCGGCGACAACGCCACCGGCATGGAGCTCTCGGTCATCGCC
>DASTQT010000355.1:0-2502 GCA_035761605.1 Agromyces sp.
GGCCGGCGGATGCCGCGGCATCCATCTCGCTGCGGTGTCGATCGGCGATCTCGTCGGTGATCGTCTGCTGCCGGGTCTCCGGCTGGGGTGCGGGTCGTTGCATGGTCACTCCGTCGTGAAGGGGAGGCCGGCGTACTGCTCGGCGAGGCTCTGGCGGGCGGCGTGCGAGCCCGTCACGTACTCGAGCTGGCCGACCTGGCTGCGGTAGCGGAACGCGCGCGCCGAGGCATCCGGCACCTCGTGGTGCACGTGCAGCATCTCGGTCATCCACTGCGAGAAGTGCTGCACCTTCCACTGGCGGGCGAGCGCGCGGTCGCTGTACCGGGCGAGGCCGGTGTCGTCGCCCGCGCGGTGGTCCAGGATGGCACGGGCCAGCAGTGCGACGTCGGCGATCGCGGAGTTCAGGCCCTTCGCCCCGGTCGGCGGCACGATGTGGCCGGCGTCGCCCGCGAGGAACATGCGGCCGTGCTGCATGGTCGAGACGACGAAGCTGCGCATCGGCGTGATCGACTTCTCGGTGATCGGGCCCTCCGTGAGCTCCCAGCCGTCGACGCCGAGGCGGGTCTGCAGCGCGTCCCAGATCCGTGCGTCGCTCCAGTCGTCGATCGATTCGTCGGGCGCGACCTGCACGTACAGGCGCGAGACCTCGAGCGAACGCATCGAGTGCATGCCGAAGCCGTCGCGGTGCAGCGCGTAGATGAGGTCGTCGGTCGAGGGCGGCACGTCGGCGAGGATGCCGAGCCAGCCGAACGGGTAGCTGCGCTCGAACACCTCGATCCCGCCGTCGGGGATGCTGCGGCGGCACACGCCGTGGTAGCCGTCGGCGCCGACCACGAAGTCGCACTCGAGCTCCTCGGTCACGCCGTCCTTCGTGTAGATCACGGTCGGGCGCGTGCCGGTCACGCCGACCGGCTCGACGTCCTTCGCCTCGAAGACGACATCGGAGCCGATACGGTCGTGCTCCGCGAGCAGGTGCTTCACGAGGGCCTGCTGGCCGTAGACCGTCACGGTGCGGCCGACCAGGTCGACGAAGTCGATGTGGTGGCGCTGGCCCTCGTACTGCAGGTAGATGCCGTGGTGGGTGAGGCCGCGCTCGCGGAGGTCGGCGTCGAGGCCGTGCTCGGCCAGGAGGTCGACCGATCCCTGCTCGAGCACGCCGGCGCGGATGCGGCCGAGCACGTGCTCGCGGGTCTGGGCCTCGAGGATGACGAACGGCACGCCGGCCTGGGACAGCAGATGGCCGAGCATCAGGCCGGCCGGGCCCGCGCCGATGATGGCCACTGAGGTGGACTGTCGCACGTTCACGCCTCTCACGTCGTCGGAAGAACATGACGAGCATGGATGCCACGGCGATACGACACGCCGAAGCTTCCGCTCAGTGGAAGGAAATCACTCGCCCGGCCGCCGGTACCCGAGCGCCGACGAGATTCCACGTGCGGCCATCCGCACGCCCAACGCGAACTGCGGCTCGCCGACGCGCTCGACATGCGCGATGATCGACACCGCCGCCACGACCTCGCCGGTGGCGTCCCGCACGGGCGCCGCGACCGAGAACGCGCCGCGCGTGAGCTCCTCGACGGAGGTCGACAACCCGAACGACCGGATCTCCGCGAGCCGGCGGCGCAGTTCCCGATCCCCGGTCAGCGTGTTCGGCAGGAACTTCCGCGGGTTCGACGCGACCACCTCGTCGAACACCTCGGTCGGCGCGTGCGCCAGGAGCACGAGCCCCACGCCCGTCGCGTGCAACGGCAGGCGCGAGCCGACATCCGAGATCGCCTCGACCGCACCGGGCCCCGACAGTCGCTCGAGGTAGACCGCACCGAGGCCGTCGCGGACCGCGAGGTGCACGTGCTCGCCCGTCGACTGCAGGAGGTCCTCCAGGTAGGGCATCGCGATGCGCCGCAGCCGGAACGCGGTCGGCTGGCGCACGCCGAGGCGCCAGAGTCGCATGCCCACGCGGTACCGGCCGTCGTCGCCGCGCACGAGCCCGCCCCACTCGACCCATTCGCCCACGAGCCGGTGCGCGGTCGAGAGCGGCAGCCGCGCTCGCGAGGCGATCTCGCTGAGGCTCAGGTCCTCACGGCCGGCGAACGCGTCGGCGATCGCGAAGAGCTTCTCCGCCACCGAACGCGAATCCGCGCCGCCTCCCGCCATGGGCACATGCTAGCCCCGACCGATCGGCGCGCATCGACCGGAGCGATGCCGGGCATCAAGAGATTCGGCTTCCCTGATACCGGGCGAGCGCCGACAGTGGAAACGTGCCCCGAACGGCACCAAGAACCACGCGGTCGTCATCACCGCACCACCGACCGAAGGATCGACGATGATCAAGCTCCTCTCCCACCTCTCCTACCTCGAGATCGCGGCGCCCGACGTCGAGGCCTCCGTCCGCTTCTACGAGGAGCAGGTCGGGCTTCGGGTGCAGTCGCGCGCGAACGGCAAGGTCTACCTGCGCTCGTGGGGCGACTACTACAACTACTCGCTCGTGATCGCCCAGGGCCC
>DASTQT010000356.1:0-4832 GCA_035761605.1 Agromyces sp.
TCGGCGACCGCGGCCGCGAGATCGTGCAGCTGCTCCGGCGTGCCCGACGCGCGCTCCAGCCGATCACCGAGCGAGGAGACCACGCCGTACGGGTCGCCGCGACGACCGCTCACGATCCGGCTCGCGACCGCGAACAGCCGCCCCCGCAGCGGTGCGTACGCGACCGTGACGGCGACGACCGCGAGCAGCATCGCGACCCGGTCGTCGATCGCGCTGCCGACGAGCAGCACCACGACCACGTCGACCGCGACGATCGCGACGATGAGCACCGCGTAGACGAGCGTCCACGACAGCAGCCGGTCGATCGCGTACAGCCGGTAGCGCGTGACCGCGATCACGACCGACGCGCTGATCAGCCCGATCGTGACCGCGAGCAGCACGTCGACGATCACGGTCGGCACGAGCGGGTAGATCGCGAGCGCGCCCACGAACACGACGCCCGACCACACCAGCCAGCGCAGCTGCGCCCGCTCCTCGGGGCTCGCGTCGAACCGGCGGCTCACGCACACGACGAGCGAGAGCACGAGACTCGCCGCGAGGCACGGCAGCGCGATGGCGAGGATGAGGGACCACGCGGCATCCGGCAGCGGCAGCGTCGGCAGCGCCGGATCGAACTCGGCGAGCAGCTCCGCCCGCGCCGGGTCGTCGGCGACGAGCGCCGCGTTCGGCGCGAACAGGAAGGCGAACGGCATCACGAGCCCGAGTGCGATCGCGACGACCGACGCCACGCGCCATCCGCCCGCCCGCAGCCGCCCATCGGGGAAGAGCAGGAGCAGCAGCTGGATCGGCAGGATCAGCACCGACCCGAGCCGGCCGAAGAACCACATCGCGGGGACCGCCCACCACGCGTCGCGGTCGGTGTACCAGGCGAGGTTCACCGCCGCCGACGCGAGGCCGTCGAGCACCCAGAGCGTGCCGAAGCCGGTCAGCACGACGGCGATCGGATGCCACGGCAGGCGCCAGAGCAGCAGGCACCCGGGCACGAGCATCGCGACGCCCGGCAGCACGCCCGACCAGCCCGACGACAGCGGCGGCTGCGGGTGCGACGGCAGCACGACGAGGTCGATCGCGATCGCCCCGACGGCAGCGACGGCCGACACGCACAGCGCGACGATCGTCGCGATGCGGCTGGAGGCGAGCGTCATCCGCTCATCGTCGCAGGCGGGATGTCCCGATGTCACGGGACACGGGTCCCGACCCGGCCGGCGAGCAGGTGTCGGCCGCTCGCGCGGCGGCGTAGAGTCGGATCGCCCGGTCGAGCTGCCGGCCCGGCCGTGTCGCGGCGTCCGCTCGGATCGTCGCGGGGCCTGCCGGGAGGAGGCGGCCATGCGATCACGCGATCCACTTCGCCGAGGCGTCCTGCGGCGCACGACGGGCGCGACCGTCGTGGGCGTCGTGGCCGTGCTCGTGCTCGCCGCATGCACCGGCGCGCCCTCCGCGGATCAGCCGGCGGGCGAGTCATCCGCGCTGCCGCAGGGCGACGAGCAGGTCGAACTCGACCCCGCCGCGTTCACGGCCGACATCGACCATCCGTACTGGCCCATGACGCCGGGAACGCAGTGGGAGTACCGCGAGCTCGACGGTGGCGCCGAGGAGCTGCGGGTCGTGGTGACCGCGACGACCGAGACGCGCGAGATCGCGAACGGGGTGGTCGCCCGCGTCGTGCGCGACACCGTCTACCGCGGCGACGAGATCGTCGAGGACACCTTCGACTGGTACGCGCAGCACGACGACGGCGCCGTCTGGTACCTCGGCGAGGACACCGCCGAGTTCGAGGACGGGGAGATCGCCTCGACCGAGGGATCCTTCGAGGCCGGGGTCGACGGCGCCCAGCCGGGCGTGCTGCTTCCGGGCGAGCCCGCCCCGGGCCAGGTGTACCGGCAGGAGTACCTGGCCGGCGAGGCGGAGGACGTGGGCGAAGTCCTGCGTGTCGGCGAGCGCGCCGAGGCGCCGTACGGCGCGTTCGACGACGTGCTCGTCACGCGTGACACGAACGCGCTCGAACCCGAGGTCGTCGAGTACAAGTTCTACGCGCGCGATCTCGGGCCGCTGCTCGCGCTCGATGTCGCGGGCGGCGCCGGCCGCGAGGAGCTCGTCGAGGTGCGGACCGTGCCCGACGGCACCGGCACCGGGCCGCTCGGCGAACCCGGCTGACCCGCGGGTTCGAGCTGCACGTCCAGCCCGTCGGGGCGAGCGGATGCCGCGGCCTCGGGCCCGGCGATGGCCTCGAGCCGGCCGAGCGCCGTGCGCGCGCGGGTCGCATCGCCCCGCTCCGAGTACGCCTCGACGAGCCGGTCGAGCGCGGCGGCGCGGTGTCCGTCGTCGCCGGCGTCCTCGGCGAGCCCGAGCGCCTCCTCGAGGGCGCCGACGCGCGCCCGTGCATCGGTCGCGCGTTCCGCGGCGAGCAGCAGCGTGCGCGTGAGGCAGCGCACGTCGCCGAGGCTGCGGAAGGACGTCTCGAGCTCGTCGAGCGACTCCGCGGCATCCGGCACCGCCAGCGTCTGCTGCACGAGCGCGGCATGCGCGAGCTCATGGGCGTTGTCGGCGTCGCGCGCGTAGTCGACGCACTCCGCGGCCCACACCGCCGCGCGCTCGGGCTCGAGTCCCGCCTGGGCGGCGACCGACGCCATCATGTACCGCGCGTTGTTGACGTGCATGGCATCGCCGGCGACTGCGTACGCGCGCATTGCGGCGTCGAACTCGGCGATCGCCGCGGCCGGGTCGTCGAGCGACGGGCCGCGCAGCGCGATGGCGCGGAACTGGTGCGCGGATGCGAGCGACCAGTCGTCCCCGAGCTCGCGTGCGAGCCGTTCGGCCTCCGCGAGGTGCTCGAGCGCCGACGGGCCGCGGTCGCGGTACGCGTCGGCGACGCCGGCGAGGTGGTGTGCCGCGAGCCACGAGTCGGGGTCGCCGCGCTCCTCCGCCGCCGCGAGTGCGCGTTGAGCGAGCTCGTCGACGAGCGGCAGGTCGAGGTAGGCGATGCCCGCGCCGAGCACGAACAGCTGGTCCGGCGCCGCGCCGTCGACGACGTGCGGATCGCGTGCGGCCATCGCGAGCGAGCGGACGCTGTCGACATCGGAGCCGTACTGCTCCACGCCGATCGACAGCGATGCAGCCAGGGTCAGGGCCGTCGGATGTCGCGCCGCGACCGCCCATCGCAGCGCGGCGTTGAGCTCCGGGCACAGCCGCTCCGACGTCCGCATCGCCTCATGACTGTCATCGGTGCGCGCATGCTCGACGAACTCGGACGCGACCCGCGCATGGTACTCGGCGTGCCGTTCGAGCACGTCTCGGATGGTGGCGGGGTCGGTGCGGGCGCGCACGAACTCGCGCATCACCGCCAACAGCCGGAAGCGTCGCGGGGACCCGCCGGCCGGCACCACCATCGAGTGATCGAGCAGCCGAAGCAGCACCCCCTCCGCGCCGGCGTGCGTGACGGCCGTCGCGAGGTCGACGTCGAACGTGCGGGGGAGCGCTGCGAGCCGGCACAGCACGTCGCGCTCGTCGTCCTCGAGCAGGTCCCACGTCCACTCGAACGTCGTCTCGAGCGTGCGGTGACGGCCGCGCGGCGCAGCCCGGTCGAGTGCCGCGAAGTCCCGGTCGAGGCGTTCGGCGAGCTCCTGCAGCCCGAGGTGCCGCGAGACCGACGCCGCGAGCTCGATCGCGAGCGGCAGGCCGTCGAGCCTCGCGCAGATCCGCTCCGCGAGTTCGCGCTCGCCCGCGGCGGGCGGCACGCCGTGCGCGCCCAGCCGGTCGAGGAACATCGCGACGGCCGCGGCATCCGCGCCATCGACCGGCAGCGGTTCGAGCGCGAACACGTGCTCGCCCGGCTCGCCGAACGGCGTCCGCGACGTGCCGACGATCCGCAGGTCGCGCGCCTCGCGGAGGAAGCGCCGCGCCGCGTCCTGCACCGCGAGCCCGACCCGATCGATGTTGTCGAGCACGAGCAGGTAGGGGTGCGATGAGAGGGCGTAGGCGACGGATGCCGTGACATCCGCCCCAGCGACCGCCTCGAGGTCGAGCACCCGAGCGATGCGAGGCACGACGTCGTCGGGGTCGGCGTGCTCGAGCTCCACGACGACGGGCGAGCGCTCGCCGTGGTGCCGCGCGGCGAATTCGAGCGCGAGGCGGGTCTTGCCGACGCCGCCCGGGCCGGTCACCGTCACGCAGCGGTGCGCGTCGACGAGCGCGCCGAGCGCGATGAACTCGCCCTCGCGCCCCACGAACGTCGTCTCGGGCAGCCGCACCGACGCCTCGCGCCGGTCGCCGGCCGCGGCGATCAGCTCGGCGCGACTCGCGGCCCCGAGCTTGCGGCGCAGGCTCGCGATGTGGCTCTCCACGGTGCGCACGGAGATGAACAACTCCGAAGCGATCTCCGGGTTGCTCAACCGCCGCTCGACCGCGGCCAGGATCGCGCTCTCGCGCGGGGTCAGCGTCTGCCCCGGCACGGCGCCGATTCTAGGACCGAATCGGCTGATCCGCACCGGGGCGGGCGCCGGCGGCCGTCCGCGGAGCGCTGGGCCGGGCGCTCAGCGGAGGGTGGCGGGGCTCAGTGTCGCCGGGCGGTGACGAGGAGGTACTCCCACTCCATGCCGCGGCCCGACCCGTCGAGGCCGGCGTCGCGGCCGAGCGCGGCGAGGGCCTCGTCGAGTTCGCGCACCTGCCGGGGGTCGCCGGCGATGCGGGCGTAGACCGCGATCGTCGGGCCGTAATGGGACTTGAAGTAGTCGCGGAACTCCTCGCCCGTTCGGAACCGGTCGATCGCGACGGTCTGCCGCACGGCGTCCACGTCGTCGACGCGGTCGCCGAGCAGGTCGCGCACGTGCTGCTCG
>DASTQT010000357.1:0-7174 GCA_035761605.1 Agromyces sp.
CTCTCGGCCTACGACGGCGCCGACGAACGGCACGTGTGACCCGCTCCCGGTTCTCGATACGCTCCTTCGTCGCTACTCGACCACCGGAAACGCGGCGCGGGGCGGGCGTGACGAGCGGACCGCCCCGCACCGCGACATCCGTCAGTCGAAGACCGTCTCGATGAAGCGGTACTCGACCGCGCTCGGGCGGTCGTCGTCCGGAGTCTCGAACTCCAGGCCCGCGCCGCGGGAGTAGATGTACTTCTTGCCGGCGTCGCCCGAGAGCTCGAGCCTCGGTTGCGGGTCGCCGGTGTCGAGGAACCCGGTCGAGACCGTCTTCCCCTCGAGTGGTCCGTCGATCAACTTGGCCGTGTACGTGCCCGCTGACGTGTCCATGCCGCCATTCTGCACCCGTCCTCCACAAGTGCAAGGGTCTTGCGTCCCGTGGGTCGATCGGTGTCTCAGTGGGTGCGCTCACGGTCGGAATGTGTATGGTGTGGCTGTCGGCGCGATGCCGCCGACCGATCAGCACACCGCTCGGGGGCGAGGCGACGTCGTGCGTTCCCCGTCCAGTGTCATCAGCAATAAGGAGTCCGGTGCCAGGCGCGAAGAAGCTCGTGATCGTGGAGTCGCCGACGAAGATGAAGTCGATCGCCGCATACCTCGGCGACGGCTACGAGGTGCTCTCCTCGGTCGGCCACATCCGCGACCTCATCGAGCCCAAGAACCTCCCGCCCGAGCTGAAGAAGGGCTCGCTCGGCAAGTTCTCCGTCGACGTCGAGAACGGCTTCGAGCCGTACTACGTCGTCTCCGATTCCAAGAAGAAGACGGTCGCCGAGCTCAAGCGCGCACTGAAGGACGCCGACGAGCTCCTGCTCGCCACCGATGAGGACCGCGAGGGCGAGGCCATCGCGTGGCACCTGCTGCAGGAGCTGAAGCCGAAGGTGCCCGTGCGCCGCATGGTGTTCCACGAGATCACCAAGGACGCCATCCTCAAGGCCAAGGACCACACGCGCGAGCTCGACACGGCGCTCGTCGACGCGCAGGAGACCCGCCGGATCCTCGACCGCCTCTACGGCTACGAGGTCTCGCCCGTGCTGTGGCGCAAGGTCGGGCCGGGCCTCTCGGCCGGCCGGGTGCAGTCCGCCGCGACGCGACTCGTCGTCGACCGCGAACGCGAGCGCCTGGCCTTCGTGGCCGCCTCGTACTGGGACCTGATCGGCCGGTTCACGAGCGAGCAGACCGGGTTCGAGGCCCGGCTCGTGCGCGTGGCCGGCGAGCGGGTCGCGACCGGCCGCGACTTCGACGACGCCGGCCGGCTGAAGGGCAAGGCCGTGGTGCTCGACGAGCCGACGGCGCACGCGCTCGCCGAGGCGCTCCGTGACGACACCGTCGCCCGCCGCGTCAGCCGCGTCGAGTCCAAGCCCTACTCGCGCCGGCCGGCCGCGCCGTTCACGACCTCCACGCTGCAGCAGGAGGCCGCGCGCAAGCTCCGCCTGTCGGCCCGCGACACCATGCGCGTCGCGCAGTCGCTGTACGAGAACGGCTACATCACCTATATGCGCACCGACTCGGTGTCGCTCTCGCAGCAGGCCGTCCAGGCCGCGCGCACGCAGGCCGTGAAGCTGTACGGCGCCGACAGCGTGCCCGAGACGCCACGCGCCTACGCGGGCAAATCGAAGAACGCGCAGGAGGCGCACCAGGCGATCCGCCCCTCGGGCGAGGTGTTCCGCACGCCGTCCGAGCTGCAGAACGCGCTGCGCGGCACCGAGTTCAAGCTGTACGACCTGATCTGGAAGCGCACGGTCGCCTCGCAGATGGCCGACGCCAAGGGCCAGACCGCGACGGTCACGATCGAGGTCGGTCCGACCGCTGCGGACGCGGCGGCACCGGCCGCGCCGACCGCACCCGTCGCCGGCACGATCGCCGAGTTCACCGCGAGCGGCACGGTCATCACCTTCCGCGGCTTCCTCGCCGCCTATGAGGAGAGCCACGACGAGGAGCGCAACGCCGACGAGGCGCCCGGCGAGGCCAAGCTTCCGCCGCTGAAGGAGGGCCAGGTCGTCGGCCTCGCCGAGCTCGAGGAGAAGGGCCACGAGACCAGCCCGCCGCCGCGCTACACCGAGGCGAGCCTCGTGAAGCGCCTGGAGGAGCTCGGCATCGGCCGCCCGTCGACGTTCGCGTCGATCATCTCGACCATCCTCGACCGCGGCTACGTCACGCAGCGAGGACAGGCGCTCGTGCCGAGCTGGGTCGCGTTCTCGGTCGTGCGCCTGCTCGAGGAGCACTTCGGCGACCTCGTCGAGTACGACTTCACCGCCGAGATGGAGGACGACCTCGATCACATCGCCGCGGGAGAAGCCGATCGCGTCGATTGGCTTTCGAGCTTCTACTTCGGATCCGACAAGCACCGGGGCCTGCGCCAGGTCGTCGACAACCTCGGCGAGATCGACGCGCGAGAGATCAACTCGGTCGAGATCGCGCCGGGGCTCACGCTCCGCATCGGCAAGTACGGGCCGTACCTCGAGGCCGTCGAGCCCGACGCAGCGCCCGACGCCGCCCCGCGACGGGTCAACCTGCCGGAAGACCTCGCCCCCGACGAACTCACGGCCGACAAGGCGCGCGAGCTCATCGAGGCGCCCGTGCAGAGCGACCGCGTGCTCGGCCTGAATCCCGAGACCGGCAAGCAGGTCGTCGTGAAGGACGGCCGGTTCGGTCCGTACGTGACCGAGCTCGAGCCCGAGTCCGAGGAGGCCGCGCCATCCGTCGACGCCGCCACCGGCGAGGTGGTCGAGGCGGCCAAGCCGAAGCGCGGCGCGAAGAAGGCCACCGCGCCGAAGCCGCGCACCGCGTCGCTGTTCAAGAGCATGCAGATCGAAGAGGTCGACCTCGCCACTGCGCTGAGGCTGCTCGACCTGCCGCGCATCGTCGGCGTCGACCCCGAGTCGGGCGACGAGATCACCGCGCAGAACGGCCGGTACGGCCCGTACCTGAAGAAGGGCGCCGAGACCCGTACGCTGCCGAGCGAGGACGCGATCTTCGAGATCGACCTCGCCGGGGCGCTCGAGCTGCTCGCGCAGCCGAAGTACGGCGCACGCCGCGCGTCGAGCGCGCTCAAGGAGTTCGCCGAGGACCCGGTGAGCGGCAAGCCCATCAAGGTCAAGGACGGCCGGTTCGGCCCGTACGTGACCGACGGCACGACGAACGCCACCATCCCGCGCAGCGAGTCGGTGGAGGAGATCACGTTCGAGCGCGCCGTCGAACTGCTGCAGGCCAAGCGCGACAAGGGTCCGGCGGCGCCGCGAGCCAAGCGTGCCTCGACGGCGAAGACCCCCGCGAAGCGCGCCACCTCGACGCGGTCGGCGAAGAAGAGCTCGGCGTGAGCCGCGGGCTGTTCGTCACCCTCGAGGGCGGCGACGGTTCGGGCAAGTCCACGCAGGCGAGCCTGCTCGAGCAGTGGCTCGTCGAGCACGGCCGCACGGTCGTGCGCACGCGCGAGCCCGGGGGTACGCCCGTCGGGGTCGAGATCCGCGAGATCGTGCTGCACCACCGCGGCGACATCGCGCCGCGCGCCGAGGCGCTGCTCTACGCGGCCGACCGAGCGCACCACGTCGCCGAGGTCGTGCGCCCGGCGATCGCCCGCGGCGAGGTCGTCGTGCAGGACCGCTTCATCGACTCCTCCGTCGCCTACCAGGGTGCCGGCCGAGTGCTCGACCCGGCTGAGATCCGCTCGATCTCCGAGTGGGCGGCCGAGGGGCTCGCGCCCGACCTGACCGTGCTGCTCGACCTGCCGTGGGAGGTCGCCCGGCTCCGCCTCGACGGCGCGCGCACGCGGTACGACCGACTCGAGGCCGAGGCGGGGGAGTTCCACGCCCGCGTCCGCGAAGCGTACCTCGGCCTCGCCGAGGCCGAGCCCGAGCGCTTCGTCGTCGTCGACGCGACGCTGCCGGTCGACGACATCGCCGCGCGGATCCGTGCCCGCGTCGAGCCGCTCCTGTGAGGACGCCGGGGAGCGGCGCTCACGTCGGCGGCCGCGGGTAGCGTGGAATCGTGACCGTCTGGAGTGACCTGACCGGCCAGGATGCCGCCATCGCCGTGCTGCGCGCGGCGGCAGCCGCGTCGACGGCCGCGCACGGTGCGCCCGCGTCATCCGACATGACGCACTCGTGGCTCATCACCGGCCCGCCCGGTTCCGGCCGCTCCAATCTCGCGTACGCGTTCGCCGAGGCACTGCTCTCCGGCGAGCCCGACGGCGATGCCGTCACGCGCGCGCAGGTCACCGCCCGCAGCCACCCCGACCTGCACGTGCTCGCCACCGAGGGCGTGATCATCAAGGTCGCCGACGTGCGCAAGATCGTGGAGCGCTCGCACTACGCGCCATCCGTCGGCCGGCATCGCGTCATCGTCGTCGAAGACGCCGACCGGATGACCGAGCAGACCTCGAACGTCCTGCTCAAGGAGCTCGAGGAGCCGCCGGACCGCACGGTCTGGATCCTCTGCGCGCCGAGCGAGGCCGACCTGATCCCGACCATCCGATCGCGCGTGCGCTCGGTGCGCCTCCAGGTGCCGAGCATCGCGGATGTCGCCCACCTCCTTGCACGCCGTGACGGCGTCGACCCCGCCCTCGCCGAGCGCGCCGCGCGCGAGGCGCAGAGCCACATCGGCATGGCCCACCGCCTCGCCACGAGCGCCGAGGCGCGCGACCGCCGCGCCGAGACCCTGCGGCTCGCGCTCGGCGTGCGCTCGACACCGGGTGCGGTCGCTGCGGCCGCCCGCATGCTCGAGATCGCCGGCGACGACGCGAAGGCGATCACCGAGCTCCGCGACACGGAGGAGCGCGAGCACACGCTCCGCTCGCTCGGCGTCGCGCCGGGCCAGTCGGTTCCCGCCGCGCTGCGCTCGCAGCTGCGCGCCCTGGAAGACGACCAGAAACGGCGCGCCACGCGGAGCCTGCGCGATGGCATCGACCGCATCCTCGTCGACCTCGCGTCGCTCTACCGCGACATCCTCATCACGCAGCTCGGCGCCGAGGTCGAGCTCGTCAACCTCGAGATCACGGGCGACATCGCCCGGGCCGCGGCATCCGCCACGCCCGCGCGCACGCTCGAGACGCTCGACGCCATCCAGGAGGCACGCATCCGCATCGACGGCAACGTCCAGCCCGCCCTCGCCCTCGAGGCGATGCTCGTCAGCGCGATCCGCCGGCCCGAGCCGGCTCGCGGAGGCCGCTCGTGATCCGCCCGACGCGCCTGCGGCGCGCGCTCGCGATGGTCGCGGCGGCGGGTGCCCTCGTGATGACCGGGTGCGCCGTGCCCTCGTTCCTCGGTGGAGGCGGCTCCGCACGGTCCGAGCCGACGGGCGAGCGGGTGGCCGCCGAGCTCGAGCCGTTCTACACGCAGGTGCTGGAGTGGGAATCGTGCGGTGAGATGCAGTGCGCGACCGCCGTCGCGCCGCTCGACTGGGATGCTCCCGCCGACGGCGAGATCGAGCTCGCGCTCGTCCGCGCGCCGGCAGGCGGCGACCGGATCGGCTCACTGCTCGTCAATCCCGGCGGCCCGGGCGCGTCCGGGTACGACTTCATCGCGGAGTCGGTCGACTACGCCGTCGGGCCCGACCTGCGCGAGCGCTACGACATCGTCGGGTTCGACCCGCGCGGAGTCGGCCGGTCGAGCGCGGTGCAGTGCTACGAACCCGCGCAGATGGACGCGTTCCTGTACGGCATCCTGCCCGCCGAGCGCGGCAGCGACGAGTGGATCGCCGACGTCGACGCGGCCAACCGCGACTTCGGCGCCGCCTGCACCCAGGGCACTGGCGAGCTGCTCGCGAACGTCGACACCGAGAGCGCCGCACGCGACCTCGACCTGCTGCGCGCCATCCTCGGCGACACGCAGCTGAACTACCTCGGCTACTCCTACGGCACGTTCCTGGGGGCCACGTACGCCGAGCTCTATCCCGAGAAGGTCGGCCGTCTCGTGCTCGACGGGGCGATCGATCCCGCCGCGAGCCTCCACGAGGTGACGGTCGCGCAGGCGATCGGGTTCGAGCAGGCGCTGCGCGCGTACCTCGCCGACTGCCTCGCCGGTCCGGAGTGCCCGTTCTCGGGCTCGGTCGACGCCGCCGCCGACGAGGTCGCGAGGCTCCTCGCCTCCGTCGAGGCGAGCCCCCTGCAGGGCAGCGACGGGCGGCAGCTGGGTGCCGATGCGCTCGTCACCGCGATCATCTACCCGCTCTACAGCCCGGAGTCGTGGACCTACCTCAGCGACATGTTCGAGTCGGTGATGTTCGGCGAGGCCGACACCGCACTCTTCTTCGCCGACGGCTACAACGGCCGGGCGGAGGACGGCACGTACCGCGACAACTCGACCGAGGCGTTCCGCGCCATCAACTGCCTCGACTACGCCTACGACGCCGACCCCGCGTCCATGCGCGCGGACGCCGCCGAACTCGCCGAGGCCGCGCCCATCATCGGGCCGTACTTCGCATTCGGCGACATCGGCTGCGCCGCCTGGCCCGTCGCGAGCGATGCCGAGCGTGCGCCGATCACCGCCGACGGCGCCGACCCCATCCTCGTCGTCGGCACCACGGGCGACCCCGCGACGCCGTACGAGTATGCCCAGGCGCTCGCCGACCAGCTCGCGAGCGGCGTGCTCGTCACCTATGACGGCGAGGGGCACACCGCGTACCGCAAGTCGAACGCGTGCGTCGATGACACCGTCGAGGCGTTCCTCATCGACGGCACCGTTCCAGCGGCCGATCCGCAGTGCTGAGCGCCCCCGGGGTGTCCGTCGCCGTGGTCATGAGCACTCCGAAAACCCGCTAACATGGTCTCTCGTGCCCGTCCGGTTCGCCGCGACCGGTCACGCCGCCTTAGCTCAGTCGGCAGAGCGATTCACTCGTAATGAATAGGTCGTGGGTTCGATTCCCACAGGCGGCTCCGACTCGAATGGCCCGGACTCAGTCCGGGCCATTCGCCGTTCCGGGATCGCCCAAACCACGCCGAGAAGTCGCAGATGCAGGGTGGGGCCCTGCATCCGAGACTTCTCGATCGGTCAGAACTTCGTCCGAGCTCGGCACAACCTCGCCAGAAGTCGCAGATGCAGGGTGGAGCCCTGCATCCGGGACTTCTCGGCGGGGCGGGGTGGAGCTTCGAGCGTGCGGGTCACCGTCGCCGCGCGACCGGCGCGCCCGCCCGGAT
>DASTQT010000358.1:0-6825 GCA_035761605.1 Agromyces sp.
CCCTCCTCGTTCGTGATGGCGAGCAGCACGTCGGCGAGCAGCTCCTCGGCCCGCTCGGGGTCGTACGGGTAGAGGTCGGTGAGGTCCTCGTAGTACGGGTCGGTCGGCGGGACCATGGCGCCGATGTCGGTGCCGTAGCCCGCCCACGCGGCGTCGATGATCGCCTGGCGGTCGAGCGCGTACGCGACGGCCTGCCGGACGCGGACGTCGTCGAAGGGAGCGGCCTGGTTGTTCATCGAGAGCAGGATCTCGCCGTTGGAGCTGCCCTGGATGACCTGCAGCTCGTCGTCGGCCTCGAACTGCGGGATCAGGTCGGGCGCCTGCATGTTGAAGAGCATGTCCACGTCGCCGGCGCGGAGCGCGTTGGTGCTGGCCACCACGTCGGCGAAGTACCGCAGCTCGACGTCGGTGATCTCGGGCGCCTCGCCCCAGTAGTCCTCGCGCGCCTCGAGGCTGATGTGGTCGCCGGTCACGCGCTCGGTGACGGTGTACGGGCCCGTGCCGACTGGCGTGTTCGCCAGGTCGCCGACGCCGCTCGGGTCGAACATGAGCCCGACCGTTCCGGTCATGTCGTAGAGCCAGGTGTTGCTCGGCCGGGTGAGCACGACGCGCGCCTCGGTCGGCGAGACGACCTCGACGTGGTCGAGCACGGCCATCTTGCCGAGGTTGATCTTCCAGTCGGTCGCGATGCGCTCGAGCGAGAACTTCACGTCGTCAGCGGTGAACTCCTCGCCGTTGGCGAACGTCACGCCCTCCTGCAGCGTGAAGTCGTACGTCGTGCCGTCCTCGCTCACGGTCCAGGACTCGGCGAGCTTGGGCTGGACCTCGCCCTCCTGGTCGAGGTGCACGAGGCCCTCGTAGACGTTGTTCATGAGCACCTGCGGGATCGCGGATCCGGCGGTGGTGGTGAGGTCGAAGTTCACGGGCTCGCCCGTCAGGCCGATGGTGACGGCGGCGGCGTGCGCCGAGCCGTCCTCGGATGACGCGGCACCCGCGCTGCACGCGGTGAGGGTCAGCAGGCTGGCCGCGGCGAGCGCGGCGGTCATGGGGCGGAAAGCAGGGGTCACGGTTCGCGGCTCCTCGAGGTCGGGGGAACTGGTCTCACTTGGGTACTGGTCTGACCAGTAACTGGAACGCTAGGATCGGCAGCACGGCGGGGTCAAGCGACGAAACACACTGTTTACGCAAGGGCACCGCAGCGGAGGAGCAACGTGGCATTCACACCCGTGCAGAAGGTCAGCGCGTACGAGTCGATCGTCGAGCAGATCGAGTCCGCCGTGGAGCGCGGCGAGCTGAAGCCCGGCGACCGCCTGCCCGGCGAGCGCAAGCTCATGGCCGACTTCTCGGTCAGCCGCGCGACCGTCCGCGAGGCGCTGCGCGTGCTCCAGGCGACCGGGCTGATCGAGTCCCGGCCGGGCGACCCGCGCGGGGCGGCGATCTCCCAGTACTCGCCGCGACTGCTCGAGAAGTCGATGTCGCAGCTCGCACGCCTCGAGGGCGTCTCCCGCGGCGAGCTCCTCCAGTTCCGGTTGATCCTCGAGTCGAGCGCATGCCTCCTCGCCGCTCGCGACTGCACCGACGACGACCTCCGCGCCATCGAGCAGCGGCGTGACGAGCTCGTGCGCAGCGTGGCCGAGCACGGCGCCGAGCGGTTCAGCGAGCACGTCGGCCGGTTCCAGGCCGCGATCCGCAGCGCGTCGGGCAATCGTCTGCTCGAGATCACGGGCAACGTCGTCAGCGGCGTCATGACCGACCTGCTCTCGAGCCGGCTCTCGACCGATGCCGACCGCCTCGCGCGCGTCAGGCGCAGCGCCGAGGACGCCGAGCGGCTGGTCGCCGCGATCCGCGCACGCGAGCCCGAGCGCGCCGCGGCGATCCAGGTCCTGAACATCTACCGGTTCTACGCCGACGACCTCGACGGGCACGAGCGCGATGCGCTCGCCCCGCTCATCGCGGGCGCCGAGGAGACCGTCGGCTCGCCCATCGACTAGCCTGCGCCACGACAACGACTCACGCGAAGTCGCCCGCTCGCGGGCCGATTCGCGTGAGTCGGCGCGCCGCGCGCCGCGCCAGTCACGGCACTCGAGCAGGCGTTACTCGACCGCGTGCCGAGGCGCGAACGCCGCGTGGAAGAGCGCCCAGGCGCGACGCGCCGTGGCCGGGCGGTCCGCGACATCCGTTCGGCCGAGCACGCCCGCGAGCATCGAGATCGCGAGCAGCACGTCGTCGGGCTCGACGTGGTCGCCGATGCGACCCGCCGCGCGTTCGCGCTCGAGCGCGACCCGGGTGAGCGCCTGCACGCGTCGGCCGAGGCGCTCGACTCGTGGGTCGTGAGGGTGCTCGGCGATGAGGTCGATGATCCCGGTCGACACGAGCGCCTGCGCGATCACGCGGTCGAGCAGGGCGTCGAGCGGGGCGTCGGACCCCGCGACCGCGGCCTCGAGTTCGTCGATGTTCTCATCGAAGACGGCGACCGCGAGGGCGAGGCGATCGGGGAAGTGCCGGTACAGGCTGCCCTGGCCGACGCCGGCGCGCTTGGCCACCGCGGAGAACGGTGCGGCGAGGCCGTCCTCGGCGAAGATCTCGCGCGCGGCCGCGATCAGGGCGCGCCGATTGCCCGGGCCCGCACTGGGGCCGAGGTTGGGCTTGCGCGTAGTGGGACCTCGTCCCTTCCGACCCTCAGGCACGGGTGTTACGTTACTACCGGACAAGGTTGTCCGGTCCCTCGTGTCCGCGAGGAACCAGTGCAGAAGAAGGAACCCCCGCAATGACCACCCGTACCCTCACCGGCGACTCCTCGATCAAGACCTGGCTCGAGGACCCGGTCGGCGGCCCCATCATCCGCGACCTGCTCACCCAGTCCGGGCAGGACCCCGACGTGCTCCGGCCCGTCCACCGCCTCGCGCTCAAGCGCCTCATCAAGCTCAGCAAGGGCCGCTTCTCGCAGGAGATGGTCGACCAGCTCGTCGCCCGGGCGGCGGCCGGCGACATCCCCGTCACGGCCGCGGCCGCGGGTGCCGAACCCGCGACCGTCGGTGGGGCGGATGTCGCGGCCGACGCCGACGCGACCGCCGAGGTCGAGCGTCCCGAGTGGGTCGAGCGCCTCGACCAGGGCCGCTTCACCGGCAAGACCGTCATCGTCACCGGCGCCGGATCCGGCATCGGCCGGGCCACCGCCTCGCGCGTCGCGCGCGAGGGCGGCCGCGTGGTCGCCGTCGACGTGTCGCAGGAACGCCTCGACGAGTTCGCGGCCGAGCACGACGGCGCCGACGTCGTGACGCTCGTCGCCGACATCACCGACGACGGAAAGGTCGCCGAGATCGTGGCCGCCGCGGGCGAGCGCATCGACGGGCTCGCGAACATCGCCGGGATCATGGACGACATGACCCCGATCGCCGAGCTCACCGACCGCGTCTGGGACCGCGTGATGCGCGTGAACGTCGACGGCACCATGAAGCTCATGCGCGCCGTCGCGCCCGTCATGCTCGCACAGGGTTCGGGCTCGATCGTCAACACCGCATCCGAGGCGGCCCTGCGCGGGTCGGCGGCCGGCGTCGCCTACACGGCCTCCAAGCACGCGGTGGTCGGCCTCACCAAGTCGACCGCGTTCATGTACGGCCCGAGCGGCCTCCGCGTGAACGCCGTCGCCCCGGGCCCGACCATCACGAACATCGAGGCGACGTTCGCCTCGCCGCTGGGTGCGCAGCGGGTGCGTCAGGCGATGGCGGTGCTGCCGGATGCCGCGGAAGCCGAGGCGCTCGCGGCGTCGATCACGTTCCTGCTCTCCGACGACGGCGTGAACATCAACGGCGTCGTGCTCGCGTCGGACGGCGGCTGGTCGGCCGCGTAGCGGCTCCCGCGATACGCGCCTTCGGTGCTCCTCGACCTCCACGGGGCGCCCACTCGACCCGCACAGGTGGCAGCATGGTGCGATGAGCGCGAAGCGGATCCTGTTCATCGGCGGCAGCGGCGTCATCAGCTCGGCGTGCGTCGCGCGGGCCGTGGCGGTCGGGCACGACGTGACCGTGCTCAACCGGGGCGGCTCGTCGGGCCTGCGACCGCTTCCGGCCGACGTGCGGCAGGTGGTCGGAGACATCCGCGAACCCGACTCGGTGCGCCGGGCGCTCGGGCACGGCACCGGCGACCCGCTGGAGTTCGACGCCGTGTGCGAGTTCCTCGCGTTCACGCCCGAGCACGTGCAGACCGACCTCGACCTGTTCGAGGGGCGCATCGGGCAGTACGTGTTCATCAGCTCGGCCTCGGCGTACCAGACCCCGCCGAGTCGCCTGCCGGTCACGGAATCGACACCGTTGGTGAACCCGTTCTGGGAGTACTCGCGCGACAAGATCGCGTGCGAGGACCTGCTCGTCGCGGCCGTGCGCGAGCGCGGATTCCCCGCCACGATCGTGCGCCCCTCGCACACCTACGACCGCACGCTGATCCCGACCACCGGCCACTGGACCGACATCGCCCGCCTGCGCGCCGGGAAGCCCGTCGTCGTGCACGGCGACGGCACGAGCCTCTGGACCATCACCCACCACACCGACTTCGCGGTCGCGTTCGTCGGCCTCCTCGGCAACCCCGTCGCCGTGGGCGACACGTTCCACATCACGGGCGACCATGCTCCGACCTGGAACCAGATCTACGGATGGCTCGCCGCGGCGGCCGGCGTCGACGAGCCCGAGCTGGTGCACGTGGCATCCGAGACCATCGGGGCCGTTCACCCGGAGTGGGGGCCGGGCCTCGTCGGCGACAAGGCGCACTCCATGGTGTTCGACAACGCGAAGGTGAGGGCGCTCGTGCCCGAGTTCGCGACCACGATCACCTTCGACGAGGGCGCCCGCGAGATCCTCGGCTTCTACGACGCGCACCCCGAATTGCAGGTCGTCGACCCGGTGGCGGATGCCGCGTTCGAGCGCATCCTCGCCCTGCCGCGCCGCTGATCGTCACGCAACCCGTTCCGCGCGGGCGACGACGGGGCTAGCCTGACGTCACACAGGTGAGAGGGGATGCCATGACCAGCTTCGTCGATCCGCTCGAGGGTCCGTTCGACAAGGGCCGACTGGCCGAGGTGGAATACGAGGACGAACTCGAGGCCGAGGGCCTCGGCGAGGACGACACCGAGTACGTGATGGAGGAGGTCTCCGACCCCGAGGAGGACGAGGAGGACTTCGGCGGGCGCTGACGCCGGCGAGGTCGCCTACCCGCCCTCGGGCGCGTTCCGCCGCATCCGCTCGATCGTCTCACCCGCCGCGGTCGCGACGAGCACGAGCGCCGCGAGCGAGCCCGTCGACAGCGGGTCGAGCAGCGGCGTGATCGCCGCGACGACGACGAGCGCCGCGATGCCGGCGAGTTGCGCCCGCATCCACCGGCGCTCGAGCACGCGCCGGAACAGCACGGTGCCGATGAGGAACAGCATCGGCCCCCCGAGCACGGTCACGACCGCGGCGAGGCTCTGCTCGTGCGGATGGCCCAGCACCTCCTTGTCGCCGACCCCGAGCAGCACGATGCCGCCGACGACGAGCAGGTGCACCCACGAGTACGCCGTGCGCGCGGTCCGCCCCGGAGCGCCGGCCGCCTCGAGCGCCTCCGCCCCGATCCGCTCGCCGTGGTCGAAGTAGATCCACCAGCAGGCGGCCGCGGCGACGAACGCGGTCGCGACCGCGATGACGCCCTCGACGGATGCCTCGACCGCCACGAACGCGAACCCGGTGACCAGCAGCCCCTCGCCGAGTGCGATGAGCACGAACAGCGCGGTGCGCTCGGCGATGTGCGAGCCCGAGACATCCCACCGCCCGATCTCCATGCGACCGCGACCAGGCACGGGGTAACCGAGGACGCTGCCCGTGAGCTCGAGGGCCAGCGCGGCGGCCCACAGCGGCAGTTGCAGGGGCAGCGGCAGCAGGGCGCCGACGATCCACAGGGCCGATCCGGCGAGTGCCCAGACCAGCACGTTGCCGAAGTCGTGCGACACCTGCGGGTCGTGCCGCGCGGTCGACCACACCATGAACACCGCGCGTCCGAGCTTCAGCACGATGTACGCGAGCGCGAACGTCCACGCGCGGTCGCCGAACGCCTCGGCGATCGCGGCGCTCATCACGAACGCGACGAACGCGAGCCCGATCACCGCGGCCCGCACGGGCAGCTTCACCGGGTCGAGCCAGTTCGTGACCCACGTCGTCGACACCCACGCCCACCACAACGCGACCAGCATGATGACGCCCTCGAGCGCGCCGAGCGGGGTCTGGTTCTCGTAGAGGTACGAGCCGAGCTGGGTCAGCCCGAACACGAACACCAGGTCGAAGAAGAGCTCGATGTACGTGACCTGCTGGGCGCGCTCGGTGTCGGCGGGGCGCATCACGTCGGCGCGCAGTCCGAAGGTCATGCCGTCATCATGCACCCTGCGGGCGGTCGGCGACGGATGCCGCGGTGCCGTCCGTTCGCGTGCGCCGGAGATCCGGGTTAGCCTGACGTGACCTGCGGCGCGGAGGGGCGACCCGACCCGCGTGCATGACGGTTCCCTTCGACGTGGATGAGGTACTCGGATGGCGGCATCGGCTCGATCATGCGGCATCGCGGCAGCGCTCATGCTCGCACTCGGCCTGACCGCATGCACGACGGGGAACGACTCCCCCGAGCCGACCGGCCCCGTGGTCCAGCTCGGCGCGCCGGGCGAAGAGAATCGCACGCTCTCGCCCGACGAGGCCGCGGAGATCGAGCAGCCGGAGCACACGGATGCCGACATCGCGTTCATGCAGATGATGATCGAGCACCACGACCAAGCCCTGACGATGACGGGGTGGGTCGACGAGCGGACGACGGATC
>DASTQT010000359.1:0-2708 GCA_035761605.1 Agromyces sp.
GCACGAGGGGGCGCTGCACCTCGACGACGTGCTCGCGCGGCGCACGCGCATCTCGATCGAGGCGTGGGACCGCGGGGTCTCGGCTGCGCCGGTCGCGGCGAGGCTCATGGCCGGGGTGCTCGGCTGGGACGGCGACCGAGAGGCGCTCGAAGTCGAGCGGTACCTGCAGCGCGTCGCGGCCGAGCGGGAGTCGCAGCTGCAGCCCGACGACGAGTCCGCCGACCGCGTGCGGCTCGAGGCGCCCGACATCGTGCAGGTGGACTGAGCCGCGGTGGTCGGGTAGCGCCGCACGCGCGTACCGGGACCCCGCTGACAGGGAGCGTGCGGCCTGCGCCGATAGAATCGCGGGCGACATGCTCCGGATGATGCTGCGCCCGCGGTGGGTGCTCGCCCTGCTCGCCGCCCTCGGGGTCGCGGCGGGATTCGCGGTCCTCGCGCAGTGGCAGGTCGGCCGGGCCGTCGACGAGGCCACGGTGATCGAACGTCCGACCGAGGATGTCCGCCCGCTCGCCGACGTGGCCGAGCCCGACGGGCCGACCGAGCAGGCCGCGACCGGGCAGCGCGTGTCGGTGCGCGGTGAGCTCGTGGCGGGCGACACCGTGCTCGTCCAGGGTCGCCTCAACGACGGTGCGTCCGGGTGGTGGGTCGTCGCCCACCTCGAGGTGACGGATGCCGCGCCCGGCGGGCTTCCCGTCGCGCTCGGGTGGGCACCCGACGAGCAGGCGGCGCGCGACGCGCTCGCCGAGGTCGACGCCGACGCGCGCGGCGGGGGAGAGATCGAAGTCGTCGGCCGGTTCCTCCCGAGCGAGGCGCCCGTCGCACCCGACCAGGACGGCGACCCGCACGCGATGACGACGGTCGCGGTCGCGCACCTGATCAACCTGTGGGCCGACTACGACGATCGCCCCGTGTACTTCGGCTACGTGACTGCCGCCGATCCCGTCGCGGGGCTCGAGGCGATCTCGTCGCCGGCGCCCGAGCAGCAGGCGGAGCTGAACTGGCTCAACGTGTTCTACGCCGTCGAGTGGGTCGTCTTCGCGGGCTTCGCGGTGTACCTCTGGTACCGCCTCGTCAAGGATGCGGTGCAGCGCGAGCGCGAGGAGGCCGAGCTCGAGGCGGAGCAGGCGGCGGCCGGCGCGGGCGCCGGTGCGGGCGGGGACCCGACGCGCGGCTGAGCGGCGTTCCGCCTTCGGCGAACTCCGGCCGCGCCGTCCGCTCGCGGGGTGAGGATTCCGGTGTGAGCGACGATCGAACCGACGGCCGCGACGCCGCGGACCGCGCCGACGAGCGCGCCGAGGACCCGCTCGACGCGTACTCGCGCGTCGTCACGCGTGTGGCGCGCGACCTGCTGCCGAGCATGGCGAGCCTCGCCGTGCGATCGCGGCGCGGGGAGGGCACGGGCAGTGCGAGCGTGGTCTCCGACGACGGCGTGCTCCTCACGAGCGCGCACGTCGTCGCCGGCGCCGATCGCGCCGAGGCGGCCTTCGGCGACGGCACCGCAGTGTCCGCCGACGTGATCGGCCGCGACCCGTTGTCCGACCTCGCGGTGCTGCGCGCGCACGGCGCGGTTCCGGCCCCGGTGCCGTTCGGCGATGCGCGCGAGCTGCGCGTCGGCCAGCTCGTCGTCGCCCTCGGCACGCCGCTCGGCTTCGCCGGCAGCGTCACCGCCGGCATCGTCTCCAGTCTCGGCCGTTCGCTGCCGACCGCCGCAGGCCGCGTCGTCGACGAGGTGATCCAGACGGATGCCGCGCTGAACCCGGGCAACAGCGGCGGCGCGCTCGCCGACGGGCAGGGACGCATGGTCGGGGTCAACACGGCCGTCGCGGGTGTCGGCCTCGGGCTCGCGGTGCCCATCAACCCGGCGACGCGCGCGATCATCGACGCGCTCGTCGTGCATGGGCGTGTGCGGCGTGCGTGGCTCGGCATCGCGGGCGCCCAGGTCCGCCTCGCGCCCGAGCTCGCCGAGCGGATCGGCTCGCGCACCGGCCTGCAGGTGACCGCGGTCGTGGCCGGGAGCCCGGCGGAGGCCGCGCACATCCGCCCCGGCGACATCGCAGTGAGCCTCGACGGCACCGGGATCGTGACCGCGACGTCGATCCAGCGGCTCATGGTCGAGGACGCGATCGACCGCGAGCTCGAGATGACGGTGTGGCGCGGGGGCGCGCTCGTCGACGTGTTCGTGGTGCCGCGCGAGCTCACCGGCGCCTGACCGGCGCCTGCGGCGACCCGCCGTTCAGGCCTCGCGACGGAAGGCCGCGAGGAACTCGGGACTCGGCTCGATCTCGGTGATCACGTCGACGAGGACGCCGCCCGGATCTCGCACGATCACGTGCCGTTGGCCGAACGGCTCGCTGCGGAGCGGCTGCACGATCGGGACGCCGGCGGCCTCGAGGCGCGCGGCGACGGCATCGACGTCGTCGAGCTCGAGGTTGACGAGCACGCCGCGGGCCGATTCGCCGTAGCCGCGGGGAACCGACTCGTGGGACGGGTCGAGGACCGCGAGCTCGGTGCCGGCGTCGGGATGCCGCAGGCTCACGTACCAATCGGACTCGAAGGTCGGTTCGAAGCCGAAGTGCTCGCGGTAGAACGCGGCGCTCGCGCGGACGTCGTCGGCGCAGAGCACGGGATAGCCGGATCGGAGCATCGGTCCTCCTAAGAACAGATACGTACAGTGTGTATGTGTCAGAGCCTGATTGACATACAGTGTG
>DASTQT010000360.1:0-2965 GCA_035761605.1 Agromyces sp.
GAAGCGGGCACCCACGACGAAGACGCCAGGCGGGCAGGCGCCTCGGGGCGCGAGCAGCTCACCGCCGCGCAGGCCGGCGACGCGGGCGATGGCGCGGGCGACCGGGTACGGGTGGTCGTCGTGACGGATGCCGCGGGGCCCGCGCGTCTCGAAGTACGCGATGGATCGGACCGCGGCGTCCGGCGCGGTCGCGACGGACGCGTAGCTCGCGACCGTCCACGCCTCGAGCGCCGCCGAGGACTGGCGCGGGTCGGTCGCCCCGGCGACGAGCTCGGCGCCGTAGCCGCCCGCGAGCGTCGGATCGCCCCCCTTGTCGGGCGGACTGGTGGCGACCGCGTTGAACCGCGAACGCAGCGTGACGGGGCCCACGTGGAGCGGGCGTCCGGCCGCGATCCGGCCGGCATCGCGCGTGACGACCGCCTGCATCGGCACCGACTCGACGAGCTGCGCACGTTCGGTCGCGTGCATCTGCGGCGTCATCGAGAAGGCGAGCGCCGGCAGGTCGCGCGGCAGGCGATGGTGCTCGCGGTTGAGCTCGGTGAAATGCGAGCGGGCGCCGCCCAGGAGTTCGGCTCCGGGCACGCGCGCGGACGCATCGACGAGCGCGGCCCACAACGCCGGCTCGGTGACGTGCGTGCGGGCCGAGAACACGCCGAGGCGTGCGATCGGGCCAGCGGACGGCGCCGCCACGGCGTCGACCGCGTCGGTCACGCGGTCGGGTTCGTCGGCGATGATGCGGACGTCGAGCGGGAGGCCGCCCGCCTCGTCGCGCGCGCGGCGGAGCGCGGCCCGCCACTGCGGCGTGCGCGTGTCGAGCTCGACGAGGATCGCGGCGACGCCGGCCGGGGGCGGCGTGGCCGACGCGAGAGCGTCCGTGCGCGTCGCCGACGCGACATCCGGCACCGACGACGCTCCCAGCCCGACCTCGGGCACCGGCCGCCCGACCGGCTCGAGGATGACGGGCTCGGGCGCGGATGCAGCGACCGCTGGACGGCCGGCGATCCGCTCGGTGCCGATCGACACCGACTGCGCGATCACCGCGCCGGGCTCGATCCGCACCGGGAACGGCAGCGCGAGCGGCGTGCTGTACGTCTTGAACGACGCGTCGGTCCAGTTGCGCTGGTCCTCCATCTCGAAGACCTCGCCGGCGAACTCGACGCGCGCGGCGACGCCGTCGTGCGTCCACGCGAGCGAGCGGATGTCGGTCGCGGGCTGGTGCGGCGACACGGTGTCGGGGAACGAGGTGCGCCGTTCCAGCCCGGACGGCGTGCCGACGACGAGCGGCGCGCCCGCGACCGCCGGAGGGTGCAGGACGACGAGGCCCAGCCGGTTGCTCAGGAACTCGGCGTGCGAGGTCGCCTCGAGCGACACGTCGATCCGGTCGGCCTCGGCCGCGACCGTGAGGATCGCGGTGACGTCGGCGCCGAATCCGCGCAGCGCGAGCCGGAGGCGGCATCCGCCCTCGAATCGCTCGGTCGCCTCGACGACCGCGGGCACCGTGTTCCAGTCGCGATCGCGGACCACGGCGCGGACGCTCCGCAGCACCGCGGTGCCGTCGTACGCCAGGTCGGCCACCTCGTCGCCGCGCAGCTCGAACCGCCACGGACCGAGCGCGACCTCGACGGGCTGCGGCTCGGCGACGCCCCACAGCCGGTCGAGCAGCGCGGCCTCCTCGGGCGTGGTCACAGCACCGACATCCCGCCGTCGACGGCGAACATGGAGCCGGTCGCGAACGCGCTCTCGTCGCTCGCGAGGTACACCATGATGCCCTCGACGTCGGCGGGCGAGCCCGAGCGGCCCATCGGGATGCGACCGACGATCGCGGTGTGCGCGTCGGCGTCGCCCGTGAGCGTCGAGACCAACGGGGTCTCGGTGTATGCGGGGATCACGGTGTTCACGCGGATGCCGTCGCGCGCGTAGGCCGCGGCGACCGTGCGGCCGAGGCCGTGCATGCCCGCCTTCGACGCGCTGTACGCGGTGAAGTCGGCGCCTTCGCCGCGCACGCCCGTGGGGCTGCCGGTCAGGATGATCGAGCCGCCGTCGCCGCCGAGCATCGCGCGCACCGCGTGCTTGAGGGTCAGGAACGTGCCCGTGAGGTTGATGTCGATCGTGCGCTTCCACACGTCGAGATCGAGGTCGGCCGCCTTGGCGTCCTTGCCGAAGAGCTGCACGCCCGCGTTCGCGACGACGACGTCGGGGCGCCATCCGTCGGCGACGAGCGTCTCGAAGGCCGCGGCGACGGATGCCTCGTCGGAGATGTCGGCGACGGCCGCGCGGGCCCGCTCGCCGAGCGCGGGCACCACGGCGTCGAGCGCCGCCGCGTCGCGGTCGGCGAACACGACACGCGCACCCTCCTGCAGGAACCGGAGCGCGACCTGACGCCCGATCCCCGACGCCGCGCCCGTGACGAGCGCGGTCCTGCCGGTCAGCCGTTCGGTCATGTGAGTCACGCCTTCCGCAACGTCGTTGTCGATAGAACCGGTTGACCGGTTCACCGGATAGGGTACCCGCTCCCGCCGCCTTTGACGACCACGGCGTCGAGCGGTCTCGCGCGCGCCGGGTCGCCGCAGCCTAGGGGCGCTCGTCTGGCGCGCGCCGCGCCCGCGTCGACTCGCGCACCACCAGCTCGGGCTGGAACTGCACCTGGTCGGGCACGAAGTCGGCGCCGTGGCGCGCCTCGCGCAGCAGCAGGTCGACCGCCGTGTACCCGATGAGCCACGCCGGCTGTCGGATCGACGAGAGCGGCACGACCGCGGCCTGCGCGAAGTCGATGTCGTCGTAGCCGATGAGCGCGATGTCGTCGGGCACGCGTGTGTCGCCGAGCATCACCAGCGCCTGCAGGACGCCCATCGCGAGCAGGTCGTTCGCCGCGAACACCGCGTCGGGCCGGTCCGCCGGCGCGCGGTCGCGGATCCGCTCCCCCGCCGCCCGGCCCGCGAGCACCGTGGTGGACTCCGTCTCGACG
>DASTQT010000361.1:0-10352 GCA_035761605.1 Agromyces sp.
CGAGCTGCTCGGCGAGCTCGCGCGTCTCGGCGACGAGCGCGTCGACGTCGTCGATCGTGCGGTAGACGCGGGCGTGCTCGCGGCCGGGGATGTTTGGTACCGGCGCGCTCGAGCCGGTCGCGAACACGAGGTCGTCCCAGCGCAGCTCGAGGCCGGACGCGGTCGTCGCCGTGCGGGTCGCGCGGCTCACCTCGGCGACGCGCTCGCCGGTGAGCAGGCGCACGTGCCCGTCGTCCCACGGCGTCGCCGGGAGGGTGAGGTCTGCCGCGGTGTCGGCCAGGCGAGTGCTGAGCGCGACGCGATCGTACGGCGCCCACGACTCTTCGCCGACGACCGTCACGCGCAGGCGGCGGTCGGTGTCGCGGGCGTGCAGGCTGTCGGCCAGGCGGTGCGCCGCCGGCCCGCCGCCGACGACGACGACGTGTCGCGTGCCGGCCGCGGCGTTCGCGGTCTCGTTCATGGCTGCCTCCCGGTCTCAGGTTGACGGCGAGCGTACGGCGGGGGCGTTTCCGCCCTGTTTCGTGGCCGTAACACAAGCGCACCGAGACCTTACGAGCGCACCCCGCCGATGTGAGGGCGGTTTCACCCGGGCGAAACACGGGGGAGGCGGCCGGGGAAACATCGCGCGCCTAGCGTCGGGTGCACCGAGAAGGAGGAGCCGAGATGACGTCGACGCTGGAGATCACGACCACCTGGGTCCGCGCGTGCGCGGTGACCGACCTCGAGCCCGGCTGGGGCGAGGTCGCGCTGCTGGACGCGCGGCGGGTCGCCCTCGTGCGCGTCACCGGCGAGGAGGTGTACGCCGTGGACCACCACGACCCGCACACGGGCGCGCCCGTCATGGCGCGCGGCATCGTCGGATCGCGCGGCGACCGCCCGACGATCGCGTCGCCCCTGCACAAAGAGGTGTACGACCTCGGCACGGGCGAGTGCTTCACCGACCCGACGCTGTCGCTGGGCACGTACCGCACGCGCGTCGTCGGGGGCATGATCGAGGTGGAGCTCCAGGGATGACCCGACCCGCGCTCGTCGCCGCGTCGCACGGCACGTCCTCGCCCGAGGGTCGCGCCGCAGTCGCGGCGCTCGTCGACGCGGTGCGAGGGGCGTCGGATGCCGCGACCGAGGTGCTCGACGCGTTCGTCGACGTGCAGCAGCCCGACGTGCCATCCGTGCTCGACGGACTCGACGAGCGCCAGGCCGTCATCGTGCCGCTGCTGCTCTCCGCGGGGTATCACGTGCACGTCGACCTGGCCGACGAGGCGCGCGGTCGCGCCGCCACGGTCACGGGCGCGCTCGGACCCGACGAGCGGCTCGTCGACGTGCTCGTCGCCCGGCTCGTCGAGGCCGGGTTGCGCTGGGACGACCGCGTCGTGCTGGCGACGGCCGGGTCGAGCGATGCACGGGCCGTCGACGACTGCCGTGACATGGGCCGACGCCTCGCCGAGCGGCTCGGCCGGCGCGTGGCCGTCGGATTCCTCTCGGCCGCGCGCCCGTCGGTCGCCGAGGCCGTCGCGAACACGCGCGCCACGCACCCCGTCTCACGGGTCGTGGTCGCGAGCTACCTGCTCGCGCCCGGGTACTTCCACGACCTCGCCGCGGCGGCGGGCGGCGACGTCACGACCGCGCCGCTGCTGCGAGCGGATGCCGCGCCGCCGGCCGGTCTCGTCGACCTCGTGCTCGACCGCTACGCGGAGGCCGCGCTCAGCCCCGCTGCGTGAGCACGATCGGGTCGCCCTCGGTGACCGCGATCGTGTGCTCCGAGTGCGCGCCCCGTGACCCGTCGACGCTGCGCAGCGTCCACCCGTCGGGGGCGGTGAAGATGCGGTCGGTCGTGTGCAGGAACCACGGCTCGATCGCGATGACGAGGCCGGGCTTCAGCGGCATGCCGCGGCCGGGGCGGCCGTTGTTCGGCACGTGCGGCTCGCCGTGCATGGTGCGACCCACGCCGTGGCCGCCGAAGTCGGTGTTGATCGAGAAGCCCTCGGCCTTCGCGACATCCGCGATCGCCCGTGAGATGTCGCCGATGCGATTGCCCGGGCGTGCGGCCGCGATGCCCGCGTCGAGTGCGCGGCGCGTGGTGTCGATGAGGCGCAGGTCCTCCTCGCGGGGCGTGCCGACGACGATCGAGACGGCCGAGTCGGCCACCCAGCCGTTCACGGACGCCGCGAAGTCGAGGCTGAGCAGGTCGCCGTCCTTCAGCCGGTAGTCGTGCGGAAGTCCGTGCAGGACCGCGTCGTTCACCGACGTGCAGATCACCTTGCCGAACGGGCTGCCGCCGAACGACGGGTGGTAGTCGATGTAGCAGCTCTCGGCGCCGGCCTTCCGGATCATGTCGTGCGCGAGCGCGTCGAGCTCCAGCAGGTTCATGCCGACCGCTGCGGCCTTCGACGTCGCCTCCAGCACGCTGGCCACGAAGCGGCCCGCGGGACGCATCTCCTCGATCTCGGCGGGGGTCCTCAGTTCGATCACGCTCATCCTCTCCGCCCACCATTCTGTCGGCTCCGCCCTGAGTGAACACCCGACCGACCCGCAGGTGCCGCCGGTACGCTGGCCGCATGCTCATCCGACGCGCCTTCTACCGGTGGCAGTTCATCGCCGCGATCGCGCTGCCGGTGTGGCTGCTGCTCGGGTACGCGATCTTCGGCTCGAGCGGCTGGGGCGTCATCGGCCTCATGTTCGCCACGCCCATCGCGTTCATCACGCTCGGCGTCGTCGCCCTGCTCGTCGCGGCCCGGCCCGACGTGCGCCGCACCAAGGCCGTCGACTGGGCGGATGTCGCGGTGCTCGGCGTGTGGCACCTGCTCATCGTCGCGGCCGGACTCTACGGCGAGACCGGCATCACGTTCGCGATCCTCGCCATGGTCGGCGCGATCGGCGCATTCTGGTACGCGGTCTGGCGGCTGCTCAGCGACGGCGCGCGCCGCGTGCGGGCCACCATGGCCGAGTACGAGCGGATCGCCGCCGAAGGCGGCGCGCCGGGCGCGGGCATCCCCGGGCAGCGCGAACCCGGCCGACCCGCCGACGGCGGCGAGGTCATCGTGATCCGCGAGGAACGGAGCTGGGAGGAGCGCCGGGACTGATCGGCGCCCACGTGCGCGGCCGGCGCCGCGACATCCGTCACCGCCTGCTTTTGGCCGCGAGGCCCGCGATCTGGCAGAATGGACGATTGTGCCGCCGCATGGCTCTGCCTCCGGGGAGCTCGCACGCCGCGAGGAATCGCGCGAAGCGGCACCGTCAACTTCCATCAATGATCCGCGTTCGACCGGTGGCGGGCGCAGAGAGCGAACCATCATGCACATCCTCGACCACGTCGACGCCGCGAGCCTGCGTTCGGACATCCCGGACTTCCGCCCCGGCGACACCGTCAAGGTGCACGTCAACATCATCGAAGGCACCCGCTCGCGCATCCAGGTCTTCCAGGGCGTCGTCATCGGCCGCCAGGGCGAGGGCGTGCGCGAGACCTTCACGGTCCGCAAGATCAGCTTCCAGGTCGGCGTCGAGCGCAAGTTCCCGGTGCACTCCCCGGTGATCGACCACATCGAGATCGTCACCCGCGGCGACGTGCGTCGCGCGAAGCTGTACTACCTGCGCGAGCTCCGCGGCAAGAAGGCGAAGATCAAGGAGAAGCGCGAGAACTGATCGGCTCCCGCCGAACGCATCGCGTCATCCGCTCGAGCTCCCCACCCCTAGACTGGGTCGGGGAGCTCGAGCCGTTTCATGACTGAAGACACACGCACCGCGCGCGACGAACGCGCCGGATCCGGGACGCCGTCGTCGCGTCGCCGGAGCACACTGCTGTTCCTGCGCGACCTGGTGGTGATCTTCCTGGTCGCGGTGCTGGTGTCGTTCCTGATCAAGACGTTCCTCATCCGGTCGTTCTTCATCCCGTCGCAGTCGATGGAGATGACCCTCGTGCAGGACGACCGCATCATCGTCAACCAGCTCGTGCCCGAGGTCGTGCCGATCGAGCGCGGCGACGTCGTCGTGTTCAAGGACCCGGGCGGATGGCTGCCCGCGCGCGCCGATGAGTCGCAGCCGCCGCTCATCGCGGCCGTCGACTGGTTCCTCGCGTTCGTCGGGCTCTCGGCGCCCGACTCCAACGACCACCTCGTCAAGCGCGTGATCGGCCTGCCCGGCGACACCATCGTGTGCTGCAACGCGCTCGGCCAGATGACCGTGAACGGCGTGCCGCTCGACGAGACGTACGTCGCGCTGCCGCCCGGCGAGACCAAGGTCTCGCGCGACGACTTCGAGACGGTCGTGCCCGACGACTCGCTGTGGGTCATGGGCGACAACCGCTACAACTCCAAGGACTCCCGTTACAACACCGAGACGCCGTTGAAGGGCTTCGTGCCGATCGAGAACGTCGTCGGTCGCGCGGTCGTCGTCAGCTGGCCCATCTCGCACTGGGTGTGGCTCGACAACTACCCCGAAGTCTTCGCGGGCGTCGACGAAGGGGCCGAGTGAGGTGAGCCCCGCCGGCGTGCCGACACTGCGGATCGAGCGCGAACTGCTGGCCGGGGGAGCGCCCGTGGTCCTCGCATGCGACGAGGTCGGCCGAGGCGCACTCGCCGGGCCGGTGAGCGTCGGCATCGTCGTGATCGACGCGACCGTGAAGCGGATGCCGGCAGGCCTGCGCGATTCGAAGCTGCTGCCCGAGCCGAAGCGCGAGCTGCTCGCACCGCGCGCGGCGGCGTGGGTGATGGCGTCGGCGGTGGGCGAGGCGTCGGCCGAGGAGATCGACCGGCTCGGGATCATGGCGTGCCTCGGGCTCGCCGGGGCACGGGCGTTCGCCGCGCTCGGCGTCGACCGGGGGCTCGTCGCCGGAGCCCCGCTCCTGCTCGACGGCAACTACGACTGGCTGAGCCCGTCCATCGAGCACCGCGCCCAGGTGGTCACCCGCATCAAGGCCGACCGCGACTGCGCTTCGGTGTCCGCGGCATCCGTCATCGCCAAGGTGCACCGCGACCGCGGCATGCGCCGCGCGCACGACGAGACGCCCCTCTACCACTGGCACGAGAACAAGGGCTACTCCAGCCCCGCGCACTTCGCCGCGATCGCCGAGCACGGACCCAGCGGCCTGCACCGGCAGACGTGGCTCCACGAGCGGGCGGCCGAGGAGGCCCCGTCGCTGTTCGACCTCGAAGTAGGATGATCAGCGATGGATGAGGACGAGTTCGAAGACTACGACCGTGAAGTGGAGCTCGCGCTCTACCGCGAATACCGCGACATCGTCGCGCAGTTCAAGTACGTGGTCGAGACCGAGCGACGGTTCTACCTCGCGAACGAGGTGGAACTGGTGCGCCGCGACACCGAGCACGACTTCTACTTCGAGCTCACGATGAAGGACGTCTGGGTGTGGGATGTCTACCGCGCCGACCGCTTCGTGAAGGCCGTGCGCGTGCTGACGTTCAAGGACGTCAACGTGGAGGAGCTCGCGACGCGCGAGTTCGAACTGCCGAAGGACCTCGCGCTCGAGGAGTAGCCGGTCCGAGTCCGCCTCGACCGTCCGGCTCCCGCCTCCCAGCGCGGCTCATCGAGGATGATCCGGGCTGCCCGGATGGTGCTCCAGCGTCGTCGGGCGCACAATTGGAGGAGAGGCCCCGAGACCGGGGTCGGGGGAACGCGCCTGATGAGCGCCACGGAGTACGACGACCTTCAGTTGCGCATCGACCGTGATGCGGACGGCTCGTATCGCGTGCTGGCGATGGCGCCGGACGGGCGTACGGCGCGGGGAACCTTCACGCCGCCGGTGACCGACCTGGAGCTCGACGACTTCGTGCAGCGCGTCGGCCTGGCGCGGAGGCGTGGTGGTGCGGCGGACGCTCGCATGCAGGCGATCACGGAGCTCGGCTCGGACCTCTTCGAGGCGCTCATCAAGGACGAGGTCGGGACCGTGTACTACTCCGCGCGCGGTGCGGCAGCAGAGCGCGAACGTGGCCTTCGCATCACCCTGCGGCTTTCGGGCTCGCCTGAGCTGATGCGACTCCCGTGGGAGTTCCTTTACAAGCGTCCGCGCTTCATCGCCCAGTCGACGTTGACGCCGGTCGTCCGCGCGCTCGACGTCGATTCTGCGATGCACCCGCAGAAGCTGCGGCTGCCGTTGCGAATCCTCGCGATGGTCAGCAGCCCCTCGGGCTATCCGGAACTGGATGCCGCGGCGGAGCGGCGCAACCTGGAGCGCGCGCTTTCCGGGCTGCGCGCCGCCGGGCTCGTCGAGGTGACGTGGCTCGACCGCGCGACGCTCGGCGAGCTCGGACGCCGCATCGCGGAACCCGACGAGGTCCACGTGCTGCACTACATCGGCCACGGCGCGTACGACGAGGCCACGGAGTCGGGTGTCCTCGTGCTCGAGACCCCGCAGGGACGCGCGCATGACGTCTCGGGCGAGGAGATCGGTGCGATGCTCCAGGACGAGACGAGCCTGCGCCTCGTCGTCCTGAACGCCTGCGAGGGTGCCAGGAGCTCGCACATCGACCCGTTCTCCGGGGTGGCGACCAGCCTCGTCCACTTCGACATCCCGGCGGTCATCGGCATGCAGTTCGAGATCACCGATGATGCGGCGATCGCCTTCAGCGAGAGCCTGTACACCGGCCTCGCACGGGGCATGCCGATCGATGCGGCGCTCGCGCCGGCCCGTCGGGCCATCATCGGTGCGATGGTCGCGACGGAGTTCGGCACACCCGTCCTGTTCCTCCGCGACGGGAATGCGCGGCTCTTCGACGTCATGGATGCCCCGATGGAGGCCCCGGCTCCGGCAGCGCCGACCGAGGCGACTGAGCCGATGATCCAAGAGGTGGATGAGGTCGCCGACGCGGGCGCCGAGGAGCCGGTCACGGCGAAGGCGGACGGGATGCGGCCGCTCGATGAGGTGCCTGTGATGACAGGGGCCGGTCCCGAGCCGGCTTCCTCGGCCGTCCCTCAACCCGAGCGGGGACGGTCGACGGCGACGCCGACGCCGAGGACGGCCTCGTCGATCGCCGCGCCCATCGCGCTCGCATGGATCGCGGCGGCCCTCCTCGCATTCGGGGCATCGATGTCGATCGCAGTCTGGATCCAGTGGAGCGTCGGGGCGGGTGTCGCCCAGTACTTCGCCCAGGGCCTTGCCGTGACCGCATTGTCGCTGTACCACCTGACCCGACAGGACCGCGACCGGGTGTCGGCCGCACTCTACGCGGTCGCGGCGGTGGCGAGCCTGTTTGCGCTGATCGTCTTCGACTCCGATTACGAGCGCGTGGCCTGGGGCAACGTCGTCGTCGGACTCGCCCTGATCGGCGTGGGAATTCGCCTGTGGGCCGGCGGGGCGAGGCGGCCTCCGCCGTTCACGCCGAGTGCGCGCGTCCCCACCCCGTTCGTCGTCTTCGCGGGGGTCGGATACCTGTTCGCGGCAATGTTCCTCTTCGACGGCGAGGTCTGGGATTGGGATCCCGTGGCCGCATGGACCTGGCCGTTCGGAATGCTCGTGTTGGCGGCCGGCTACGTCCTCTCCGCGCAATTGCTGGCTCGCGAGCAGAGGACGCCGCAGGCCCTCCGTGACGGCGCCGGTTCCGCCTCGGCGGGTCCGGGCAGGCGCGTCGCCACGTCCGTCGCATTGGCCGGGATCGGGGCGGCACTGCTCGCCTATACCGGCTGGATGCTCATCGGCGCAGTGGTCCAGCCGGGGGACGCGTACCAGCTCGCGCCGGCCGCCTTCCTGGGGCAGACCCTGGCCTTCGGCGCGTTGTCGGTGCATCACCTCACCCGCCCGAACCGTGATTCGATGCCGGCCTCGGTGGGATACGCGATCGCCGCGGGCGTCAGCGTGGTCACCGTGTCGAACGCCCTCACGGATCTCGAGGCGAGGGGCTGGGGTGACGCCGCCGTCCTCGGAGTCATCCTGGTCGCGCTCGGAGCGTGGCTCGTCGTCGTCGGGAAGCGCGGGGCTTCATCGTTCGCGGCCAGCTTGCGGGCTCCTGCCCCCTTCGTGATCGCGGTCGGTGCCGTGTATCTGATCGCCGCGGTGCTCCGCTCCACCGGCGCGGGGTACTGGTCCTCACTCGTCGACTGGATCATCCTCCCGATCGCCGTGCTCGGCATGGGGATCGGATACGTCATCTCGGCCGTGCTGCTCGCGCGGACGGCAGCCACGAACCCGGACCGGGATCGGCGGCAGCCCGTCCTCCCCAGCGACGGATGACGTCGCACTCACCACGGACCTTCCAACACGTGAGCTCGCGACGTGGACCGGGCCCCACGCTGGGCCCATGGCCCACAACACCGAACTCGGTCGGCGCGGCGAGCAGCTCGCGGCCGACCACCTCGAGGCGCGCGGCATCCGCGTCATCGAGCGCAACTGGCGCTGCCGGCACGGCGAGCTCGACCTCGTCGCGCGCGACGGCGACGAGACCGTCTTCGTCGAGGTGAAGACCCGCGCGGGCGACGGCTTCGGGCACCCGTTCGAGGCGATCACGGCGCGCAAGCTCGCCCGTCTCCGGCGCCTCGCGCTGGAGTGGTGCGGCGAACGCGGCGCGCCCGCCGGCCGCATCCGCATCGACGCGATCGCGGTGTTCGCGCCCGCGTCGGCGCCCGCGATCGTCGAGCACCTCGAGGGGATCGCCTGATGCCCGTCGCGCGCACCCGCTCGATCGCCCTCGTCGGGCTCGCCGGCTCGGTCGTCGAGGTAGAGGCCGACCTCTCGAGCCAGCTGCCGGCGTTCGTCATCATCGGGCTGCCGGATGCCGCGCTGGGCGAGGCCCGTGAACGGGTCCGCTCCGCTGCGACGAACGCCGGCTGCCCGCTGCCCTCGCGCCGGTTGACGGTCAACCTGTCGCCGGCCGCGCTGCCCAAACAGGGGTCCGGATTCGACCTGGCCATCGCGATGGCGTGTCTCGCTGCGGCCGGAACGATCGACCCGATCTCGGTCGAGCGGTTCGTGCACCTCGGCGAGCTCGGACTGGACGGGCGGCTGCGGCCGACGCACGGCATCCTGCCGGCGGTGCTCGCCGCGGCGCGCGCCGGGCTCGAGCGCGTCATGGTGCCGACGGCGAACGCCCCGGAGGCGCGGCTCGTGCCCGGCATCGAGGTCGTCGGAGTCACGTCGCTGCTCGAAGCGGCCGTCCGGCACGGCGGGCGTTTCGACGACGCCGCGCTCGCTGCCGAGCCGGTGCTCGCCGACGACGTCGACGCTGCGGAAGATCCCGACCGCGCGCCGGTCGGCGACCTCGCCGACGTGGTCGGCAACCCCCAGGCGATCGATGCGCTGCTCACCGCGGCGGCCGGCGGGCATCACCTGCTCCTCGCCGGACCGCCCGGCGCCGGGAAGACGATGCTCGCATCGCGACTGCCCGGGATCCTGCCCGATCTCACGCCCGACGCGGCGCTCGAGGTCGCCTCGCTGCGCTCGCTCGCCGGTCGGCGGGTGGGCGAGACGCTCTCCGTGCGGCCTCCGTTCGAAGCACCCCACCACACCGCGTCGGCTGCGGCGATGGTCGGCGGCGGGAGCCGGGTCATCCGCCCCGGCGCCGCGGCGCGCGCCTCGCACGGCGTGCTGTTCCTCGACGAGGCGCCCGAGTTCCCCTCCGCGGTACTCGACGCGCTCCGCCAGCCGCTCGAATCCGGTGAGATCAGCATCCACCGGGCGAACGCCGTCGCGACCTATCCCGCGAGGTTCCAGCTCGTGCTCGCCGCGAACCCGTGCCCGTGCGGTGGCGGCGACTCGCCGAACGACGGATGCACGTGCCCGCCGGCCGCCAAGCGGCGGTACTTCGCCCGCATCTCCGTGCCGCTGCTGGATCGCGTCGACCTGCAGCTCTGGGTCAACCGCATCACGCCGGCGACGTTGCGCATGCCGCTCGAGGCCGGGAGGATGACCTCGGCGACGGCCAGGGCGATCGTGGATCGGGCCCGCCGGGCCGCCGCGGACCGGCTCGCGGGAACGCCGTGGCGCACGAACTCCGAGGTTCCGGGCCCGTGGCTCAGGGGCGAGGGCGGCATGCATCCCGGCGGGCGCGCCACGCGGGCCCTCGACGCCTCGCTCGAGCGCGGCTCCGTGACCATGCGCGGATACGACCGCGTGCTCAAGACGGCGTGGACGATCGCCGACCTCGAGGGCGCCGACCGGCCGCGCGCCGAGCACGTCGGCCGCGCGCTGGGCATGCGGCGGGGGATGGCGGCATGAACCGGCTCGACGACGCAGTCCGCGACCTCGCAGACGAGCTCGTGGCGATCCGCGGGCCGCACGACGCCACGCCGCCCCGGATCGTGATCGCGTCCGCAATCCTGGGGTTCATCACCGAACCCGGCGACGGGGTCCTCGGGCGACTCGTGGCGGCGCTCGGCATCGAGCGGACGGCCGCGGCGCTCATCGAACACCG
>DASTQT010000362.1:0-4619 GCA_035761605.1 Agromyces sp.
GGGGGGCTTGGGAGCGGACCCGGCGTCCTTGGTTCGTGCCATGCGACAAGGATACCGGCGGCGGGCGGGCCGTCCGACCGTCGTTGGACGCCCGGACGGCTCGCCGCCGCGAGTCAGCCGACGGCCTGCGCGAACCCCAGCGACTCGTCGGCAAGATGCGCGAGCTCGGGCGGCAGGTCCCGACCCTTCGCCCGCATGGACTGGGCCCAGAGTCGCCCGGCCCGGTACGACGAGCGGACGAGCGGACCCGCGAGCACTCCCAGGAATCCGATCTCCTCGGCCTCGGCCTTGAGCTCGACGAATTCCTCGGGACGGACCCACCGCGCGACCGGGAGGTGCCGCGGGCTGGGGCGGAGGTACTGGGTGATCGTGATGATGTCGGTGCCCGCATCGTGCAGGTCGCGGAGCGCCTGCGAGACCTCGTCGCGCTCCTCGCCCATGCCGAGGATGAGGTTCGACTTGGTGATGAGGCCGGCGTCGCGGCCCTGCGTGATCACGTCGAGCGACCGCTCGTACCGGAACGCCGGCCGGATGCGCTTGAAGATTCTTGGCACGGTCTCGACGTTGTGCGCGAACACCTCGGGCCGCGCCGAGAACACCTCGCCGAGCAGCTCGGGGTTCCCCGAGAAGTCGGGGACGAGGATCTCCACGCCCGTGCCCGGGGACTGGGTGTGGATCTGGCGGATCGTCTCGGCGTACAGCCACGCGCCCTCGTCGGGCAGGTCGTCGCGCGCGACGCCCGTGACGGTGGAGTATCGGAGCTGCATGCGCACGACCGACTCGGCCACGCGACGCGGCTCGTCGACGTCGTAGTCGGCCGGCTTCCCGGTGTCGATCTGGCAGAAGTCGCAGCGACGCGTGCACTGCGAGCCGCCGATCAGGAAGGTCGCCTCGCGGTCCTCCCAGCACTCGTAGATGTTCGGACAACCCGCCTCCTGGCAGACCGTGTGCAGTTCCTCGGTCTTCACCAGCTGCTGCAGCTGGCGGTACTCGGGGCCCATGCGCGCGCGGGTCTTGATCCACTCGGGCTTGCGCTCGATGGGCGTCTGCGCGTTGCGGACCTCGAGGCGCAGCATCCGCCGCCCGGCGGGATCGGCGCTCACGCCGCGACTCCTGCGAACTCCGCGGCGAGCCTCGCCTGCACGGGTTCGACGACGTCGACCGGGTCGACCGTCCGTCCGAGCACGCGCGACATGGTGGTGACGCCGGCGTCGCGGATGCCGCAGGCCACGATCTTCGCGTACGCGTCGAGCGAGTTCGAGCAGTTGAGGGCGAACCCGTGCATGGTCACGCCCTCGGCGACGCGGATGCCGATCGCGGCGATCTTCTCCTCGACCCCGTCGCGGACGATCCAGACGCCGGAGCGGCCGTCGACGCGACGGCCGTCGACGCCGAACCCGGCGAGGACGTCGATCAGGACGCCCTCGAGTCGGCGGACATAGCCGACCACGTCGATCGGCTCGGCGAGCCGGAGGATCGGGTAGCCGACGAGCTGCCCGGGACCGTGCCAGGTGATCTTGCCGCCGCGATCGACGTCGACGACGGGCGTGCCGTCGGTCGGTCGCTCGTCGGGGGCGGTCCGCTTGCCGGCGGTGTAGACCGGCTCGTGTTCGAGGAGGATGACGGTGTCCGGTCGTTCACCGGAGACCACCGCCTGATGGACGGCGCGCTGGAGGGAGAGTCCCTCGCTGTACGGCACGGAGTTGGCGCTTAGCCCCGTGACGACGTAGTCGAGCATGCGAACCAGTCTAGGTCGCCGCCCGTCCTCCACAGGCCGCGGCGGAGGATGGCCGTCCACGCGCACCTCGCCGTGCTGCACGATCGCGGTCCGCACGGGCGAGCCTGTGGGCATGGCTCGTTTCCGCAGGCGTTCCGGGGCGGCCCCGCCCGCCGCTCCGCACGACGCCGATCCCGTCACCGCGCAGCCGCGCCCGTTCACTGATTCCGCGCTGGCCGGGTACCGGCTCCTCAGGCGACTCGCCGCCGGAGATCGCGCCGACGTCTACCTCGCGGCGGTCGAACGCACCGGGGCGGACGTCGCTCGCGGGGAACCGGCCTCCGCCCACGAGCCCCTCGTCGTCATGCGGGTGTACGGTCCCGGCACCGACGACGGCGTCATCGCGACCGAGATCGAGGCCATGCAGCACGACGGGTCCGGACCGACGCCGGCGCTCCTCGATGTCGCCACGCTCGCGGACGGCCGTGCCTGCCTCGTCGTCGAGCGCGTGGGCGGTCCCTCGCTCGGCAGTCTCCTCGCGGACGGCGACCTCCTGCCCGGTCAGGCGGTCACCGCACTGGCTCCGGTCGTCGTGGCGGCGCGGACGTTGGCCGACCTGGGACTCGTGCACACCCGGTTCGCAGCCACCGACGTGCTCATCGACGACACGGGTCGCCCGCGGCTCATCGGGCTCGGCGCCCTCGCGCGGCTCGACGCCGCCGTCGCGACGAGCGACCGCGTCGGCCTCCTGCGCGGCGGCCATGCGGCGCTCCTCCGGCTGATCGAGGAGGTCGCAGGCTCGACGCGCGACCCGAGCGCGTTCGCCGAGGTCGTCGCACTCGCGCGGAGCTCGCTCGACGCGCGTCCGTTCGTCCGCGCGGAGGTCGAGATCGAGCAGGCGCTGTTCGCCGCGGCGACCCCGATGCCGCTTCCCGGCGTCCCGACGGATGCTCGGCCGCGCGGGGTGCCCTCCCGACTCGCGCCGATCGAACGATTCCCGGACGACCCGACTCGCGAGGTCGTCGACGACGCACGCGATCGCGACGGCCGTCGCAGCGGCTGGACCAGGCTCGCCGAGCTCGCGCAACTTCCGGGAGAGGTCGCGGACGACCTGGCCACCTCCCTCGACCGCGATCCGCGGGCCGTTCTGGCGCGACGCGCGGCCGGGTGGGCGCGACGACGTCGTGGTGCGCTCCTGACGGGCGGACTCGTCGGTGCCGGCGCGCTCGTGGCGCTGCTCACGGCCGTTCCGCCGTCCGCAGCCGACGTGCGCGCCGAACCCGGGACCGAGGCGATCGCAATGGAAGCGCAGACCGAGGCGGCGCCGGCGGCCGAGAGCCTCGCGACCTCCGCGCCCCCGAGCCCGTCGACTGAGGAACCGATGGTCGTCCCCGGGGACGATCCCGTCGCAGCGGCGTCGGCGCTGCTCGAGATCCGGGCGACCTGCCTCGCGTCGGCCGACCTGGACTGCCTGGGAGCCGTCGAGCAGCCGGGGTCGCCGATCGAGGCGCGCGACCGCGCGGCGATCGACGCCGGCGAGGGCACCGCGGATCCGGATGCCGACCTCGACGCGATCACGCTCGTCGCCGACCTGGGCGACGCCGTGGTCCTGTCGGTGCCGAGCGCCGGGGGCGAACGCGAACCGGCCTCGCTCCTGATGATTCGGAGCGAGGCCGGTTGGCGGTTGCGCGAGTGGTTCGACTAGAGGCCGAGCTCGCCCTCGAAGTCGCCCTCCTCGAGGCGGGCCTTGACCGCCGTGAGGAATCGCGCGGCGTCGGCACCGTCGATGATGCGGTGGTCGTACGAGAGCGCGAGGTAGACCATCGAACGGATCGCGATCGCGTCGGAGCCGTCCTCGGAGATCACCACCGGTCGCTTCACGACGACGCCGGTGCCGAGGATCGCGGTCTGCGGCAGGAACACCACGGGGGTGTCGAACAGCGCGCCGCGCGAACCGGTGTTCGTCAGCGTGAACGTGCCGCCGGCGAGCTCGTCGGGCTTGAGCTGGTTGTTGCGGGTGCGGTCGGCGAGATCGGCGATCTGCTGCGCGAGGCCGGCGATGTCGAGCTCGCCCGCGTCGCGGACGACGGGCGTGAGCAGGCCGCGCTCGGTGTCGACCGCGATGCTCAGGTTCTCGCGCTCGGGGTAGACGATCGACTCGCCGTCCACCGTCGAGTTGATGATCGGATAGGCGCGGAGCGCCTCGACCGCCGCGAGGGCGAAGAACGGCAGGAACGAGAGCTTCGTGCCGGTCTTCTCCTGGAAGGCGCCCTTCACGCGGTCTCGCAGGCGCGCCACACGCGTGACGTCGACCTCGACCACCGAGGTGAGCTGCGCCGTCGACTGCATCGAGACGACCGCGCGCTCGGCGACGACCTTGCGCAGGCGCGTCATCGGCTGGGTCGTGCCGCGCAGCGGCGAGGTCTCGAGCGGCTGGCGTGCCGGCTTGGCCTCGGCAGCGGCCGGAGCGGGAGCGGGAGTGCCGGCCGACAGGACGTCCTGCTTGCGGATGCGACCGCCGACGCCGGTACCCTGCACGGAGGCGAGGTCGACGCCCTGTTCGTTCGCGAGCTTCCGGACGATCGGCGTGACGTAGCCCGAGGTGCCGGCGTGAGCGCCGCCCGCCTGCGGGGCGGGCGCGGCGGCCGGTGCCTCCTGCGGGGCGGGCGCGGCGGGAGCAGCAGCGGGTGCCTCCTGCGCGGCAGGCGCGGGGGCGGCCTGCGGGGCCGGCGCGGCGGCCGGTGCTTCCTGCGGAGCCGGTGCGGCCGGAGCGGGAGCCGCCTGCGGTGCGGGAGCGGCCTCGGGTGCCGGCGCGGGGGCGGGAGCAGGAGTCTCGGCGGCGGGCGCCGGGGCGGCCTCCGGAGCGGGCGTCGCGGCAGGTGCCGGCGCCGCCTCGGGCGCG